>DASYJB010000140.1:0-40690 GCA_035996965.1 Casimicrobiaceae bacterium
CGGCGCCTGTCGTCGCGATACGGTGAGATGAACGCGGTGATACAAACGAATCCGGCTTCGGCGAACAAGGCGGCAGCCTCGCCGACGCGGCGGATGTTTTCCTGCCTGTCCTCGGGCGAGAAGCCGAGGTTGCCGTTCAAGCCTCGCCGCACGTTGTCGCCGTCGAGCACGTAAGTCGCGTAGCCGCCGTCGAACAGGCGCCGCTCCAGCGCCATCGCCAGCGTCGATTTCCCCGCGGCCGACAAGCCGGTCAGCCAGACGACCGCCCCCGCGTGCCCGAACCGCGAAGCGCGCTCGGTCTCGGTCACCTGATGGCGCATCGGCGTAAGATTCCGCGCGCGTTCCGGCATCCCCCGGTGATCGGGGTAGCCGCTGGCGTCGATGATGCCTCCGCCGACGGTGACATAGGCGTCGCGGAGGACAAAACGCCCGGTCGCCGGCATCGCCGCAAAATCGTCGACTGCGATCAGTTCGTGCGCACGCAAGGTCACGCTGGCGATTTCTCCGGCCGCGATCGTGCTCGCGAGTTCCGGCGCCAAAGTCGCCACGTCGATGCGATGGCGGATCGCCTGCACGCGTATCCCGGCACTTCGTGTTCCCAGCTGCATCGTCAGCTGGCGGCCCGGGACCAGCGGCGTTGCCGAAAGCCAGAAAATTTCGGCGTCGAAGACCGCCGTCAGCTTGGGCGCGTGCTCGCGATGACTCGCCATGTCGCCTCGCTCGACGACCAGCGGCCGGTCGAGAACGATCGAAGCATTGCCGCCGGCCTCGACCTCATCAGGCGCGGCGCCGGGCCACGCCAGCAATTCGGCGACCTTGGCGGCGCGCCCCGACGGCGAAAAGACCAGCTCGTCGCCGACCGCCAGGCGCCCCGAATCGAGGCGG
Source organism: Casimicrobiaceae bacterium (assembly GCA_035996965.1). Taxonomy (GTDB): domain Bacteria; phylum Pseudomonadota; class Gammaproteobacteria; order Burkholderiales; family Casimicrobiaceae; genus PALSA-1003. The sequence continues at coordinate 886 of DASYJB010000140.1, forward strand.
CCGGCGAGCACGCGGCGTTCACCGTGGCGATAGACGTCCTGTATCGGCATGCGCAGCGGCAGCGCGTGTTCGGGCGTCGCCGCCGGCAGCGCTTCGAGCGCATCGACCAGCGACGGGCCGCGATACCAGCCGGGCATCGCGCCGCGTTCGCGCAGGTTGGCGCCGTCCCTGGCCGACACCGGAACGATCGCGGAGGGCTCGATGCCGATTCTTTGCAGCGCGACGGTGACTTCGTGCGCGCGCGCCGCAAAAGCGGCTTCGGCGTAATCGACGAGGTCCATTTTGTTGATCGCGACCAGCAGCGCATGCACGCCCAGCAGTTTCAGCAGACAGGCATGGCGAAGCGTCTGCTCCTCGCTGCCTGCCTGGACGTCGAGCACCAGCAGCGCCGCGGTCGCGGACGACGCCCCGCCGATCATGTTCTTCAGCAGTTCCTTGTGCCCGGGCGCATCGATGACGACGAACTCGCGGTGCGGCGTCTTGAGCCGGACGCGGGTCGTATCCAGCGTGATCGCCTGGTCGCGCTCGGCCTGAAAGCCGTCGAGCACAAACGACCATTCGAGCGGGACGCCGCGCCGTGTCGACATCGCCGCCAGCTCTTCGGCCTTGCCCGCGGGCAACAGATCGAGCTCGTGCAGCAACCGGCCCAGCAGGGACGACTTGCCGTGATCGACGTGGCCGGCAAGGACGAGCGCCAGCGGACCCGCGCGCTCCATCACATGTAGCCGGCCGCGCGCAGCCGTTCGAACGTGTCTTCCCGCTCGTGATCCATCGCACGCCCGGCACGCTCGCTCTGTCGGGTCTGCTCCAGCTCGGCAATGATCTCCGGAATCGTGGCGGCGTCCGAATCGATCGGGAACGTGATGTCGGACTCGCCGAGCGAGCGATAGCGTTTGCCGCCACGGGCGAAATAGAGCTCGCAAACCGGAATGCGCTCGCGCTCGACATACCGCCAGATATCGAGCTCGGTCCAAGCCAGCAGCGGATGCACTCGCACATGCACGTCGGCCGGAAAGTCGGTTTGATAGTGGTCCCAGAATTCGGCCGGCTGGTCGCGAAAGTCCCAGCTTCCGTCGGGCCGGCGCGGACTGAAGACGCGCTCCTTGCCGCGGATCAATTGCTCGTCGCGGCGAATGCCGAGCTGGATTCCGCGGAAACCCCGCTCGGCGATGACCGCTTTCAATCCCAGCGTCTTGCGCGCCGCGGCGCGCGCGGCCGGCGGCAGCGTCGCATCGGTCGCCTCGACCGGGGGGCAGGCCGCGTTGACGTAATCGAGGCCCCATTCGGCGAGCAGGCGGTCGCGAAATGCGTAGACCTCGGGAAACTCGTTGCCGGTATCGAGCAGCATCACCGGGAACGGAACGCGGCCCAGAAACGCCTTGCGCACCAGCCAGACCATCGTGTTCGAATCCTTGCCCAGCGACCAGAGCATCGCGAGCGGCTTCAGCCGCGCGTAGGCCTCGCGGATGATGTGGATCGACTGTTGTTCGAGAGCGTGCAGGTAGTCAGGCATCGGCTTGGCGCGGACCGCATCGACAATGCGGGAGAGGGACGGCGGGCGCAATGATAGCAGCCGGCGGTGACCGTCACGTTACCCGGCGGCTGGCATCCGATTGATACACGATCTGCCCGTCGACCAGCGTATAGCGCACCCGGCCGGCGAGCTCGAGGCCCAGGAACGGCGTGTTCTTGCCCTGGCTTTGCAGCGCATCGCGCGTGACCGTCCAGGCTTCGTCGATGGCGACGATGCAGACATCGGCGGCGGCGCCCGTGGCCAGATGGCCGGCGTCGATCCCGAGCACCCGGGCCGGCTCGGCCGTAATGCGGGCAAGCGCCGCAGCCAGTGGAATCTTTGCTTCGTGCGCCCATTTGAGCGTCAGCGGCAGCAGCAGCTCCAGCCCGATCGCGCCGGGCTCGGCCTCGGCGAACGGCAACTGCTTGCTGTCGTCGTCGACCGGCGCATGGTCGGAGCAGATCGCGTCTATCGTGCCGTCCGCAAGCCCTGCCCGCAGGGCGTCGCGGTCGCGGGCGCTGCGCAGCGGCGGGACCAGGTGGCATTGCGCATCGAACCAGCCGATGTCGATATCGCACAGATGGACGTGGTGAATGGCGACGTCGCAGGTCAGCTTGAGTCCCGCGCGCTTCGCCTCGCGCACCCGCGTCACGCCTTCGCGCGTCGACAGCCGCGCGATGTGCACGCGGGCGCCGGTTTCCTGCGCGAGCGCGAGAATCGTGTCCAGTGCAATGATCTCCGCCGAGGCAGGGATCGCGGCCAGGCCCAGCCGGGTCGCGACCTCGCCGTCATGCGCGACGCCGCCGCGCGCGAGATAGGCATCCTGCGGTCGAAGCCAGACCGGATAGTCGAACGTCGCCGCGTACTGAAGCGCACGGCGCAGCACCTGCGTATCGGCGAGCGGCGCGTCGGCATGCGAGAAGGCGACGCAGCCGGCTTCGGCCAGCTCGCCCATTTCGGTGATGTTCTCGCCCTTGAGTCCGACGGTCAGCGCGCCGACCGGATAGACGTGTGCCTGATTGAGCGATCTTGCGCGGTGCTTGAGCATTTCGACCAGCCCGGGCTCGTCCAGCGACGGGTCGGTGTCTGGCGGGCAGGCGAGACTGGTGACGCCGCCGGCGATCGCGGCGTTCAGCTCTGATTCGAGCGTGGCCATGTATTCGAACCCCGGCTCGCGCAACCGCGCTGCAAGATCGATCAGGCCCGGACAGACTACGCATCCGGCCGCATCGATGATTCTGCCGGCGCGCCAGCCGGACGGCGGGCTGCCGACGCCGGCGACCTTTCCGGCGGCGACGAACAGCGAGGTCTTGCCATCGACGCCATGCCGCGGGTCGATCAGACGTCCATTCCTGATCTCGATGTTCGTCGCGGTCATCGTCGTGGCACTGCTCAATTGCCCGCCAGCATGCTCATCACCGCCATCCGCACGGCAATGCCGAACGTCACCTGTGGCAGGATCACCGAATGCGCGCCGTCGGCGACCGCCGAGTCGATCTCGACGCCGCGATTCATCGGGCCCGGATGCATGACGATCGCGTCCGGCTTGGCCAGCGCCAGCTTCTCCATCGTCAAGCCGTAATGCTTGAAATATTCGCCCGCCGACGGCAGCAGCGCGCCCTTCATGCGCTCGCTCTGGAGGCGCAGCATGACGACGACGTCGGCGCCCGCCAGGCCGGCGCGCATGTCATGAAACACGCGCACACCCATGCTCTCTATCGCAGCCGGCAGCAGCGTCTGCGGCCCGATCACCCGCACTTCGGTCGTGCCCAGCGTCGTCAGACCGTGAATCAGCGAGCGCGCGACGCGTGAATGCAGCAGATCGCCGACGATCGCGACGGTCAGGCCGTGGAAATCCTTCTTGTAATGGCGGATCGTGAACAGGTCGAGCAGTCCTTGGGTCGGATGCGCGTGCCGGCCGTCGCCGGCGTTGATCACATGGATGTGCGGCCGGTCGGCCGCGGAAAGATGCTGGGCGATCAGATGCGCGGCGCCGCTTTGCGCATGACGCACGACGAACATGTCGGCGTTCATCGCGACCAGGTTGTCGATCGTGTCGAGCAAGGTCTCGCCCTTGCTGGTCGAGGACACGCCGATGTTCAGGTTGATCACGTCGGCCGACAATCGCTTGGCGGCGATCTCGAACGTCGTGCGCGTGCGTGTGCTGTTCTCGAAGAAAAGATTGAAAACCGTCTTGCCGCGCAGCAGCGGCACCTTCTTGACGTCGCGCTCTGCGATCGACACGAACGGCAGCGCGGTATCGAGTATGCGATCGATGACGGGAGCGGGCAGTCCTTCCAGCGTCAGCAGGTGCTGCAACTCGCCGTCGCCGTTGAGCTGCGGGTTACGCACCGGGCGCGCTTTCGATCGGCTCCACCGACAATTCGAAGCGGCCGTCCAGATGACGCTGCAGCACGACCGACGAATCGCGCGCGACGGCCACCCGCGCGCCGACGTAGGTGGCTTCGATCGGCAGCTCGCGCCCGCCGCGATCGATCAGGACGGCAAGCTCGATCGACTCCGGCCGCCCATAGTCGAACAGCTCGTTGATCGCCGCGCGGACCGAGCGCCCGGTATAGAGCACGTCGTCGACCAGCACGATGCGGCCGTTGCCGATTTCGAACGGCAGGGTCGTGGTGGCGACCTTGGCGCGCAGCCCCTTCTTGCTGAAGTCGTCGCGGTAGAACGAGACGTCGATGAAGCCGACCGGATGCTCTCCCGGCAGTATTTCGGCGAGCCGCTCGGCAAGCCACGCGCCGCCGGAATAGATGCCGACCAGCTTGGCGTCGTAGGCAATGGACGAGCCCATTTTCTCCGCCAGCGCGGCGATCGTCGCCTCGGCGTCCGGCAGGCCGTCGCCGGTCGGGTCAGGCGCGGGCGCGCTGATCAAGGTAGGCCTGCAGGATGATCTGCGCCGCGACCTGGTCGCGCAGCGGCTTGTGCGCTCGCGCGCCGACACCGGCGTCGGCGAGTGCGCCCGTCGCGGCTTCGGTCGTGTAGCGTTCGTCGACGAGCTCGACCGTGAGCCGGAAACGGGCCTCTAGTCGTCGCGCGAATTCCTGCGCGCGCGCCGTCATCGCGTGCGGCGTTCCGTCGGCGTGCGTCGGCAAGCCGACGACCAGCAGCGCCGGTTGCCATTCGCGAACCAGCGCTGCGATCGCTGCAAGCCGGTCGTCGTCGCTGTCCGCAGCGATCGTGGCCAGCGGATGCGCGAGCCCGAGCGTCGTCTCGCCGACTGCGACGCCGATGCGCCGGGTGCCGAAATCGAATGCGAGTATGGTGCCGGCGCGCGCAGCGGGCCGCAGCAAGGTCGCCGCCAAGCTCACGCGTGCCCGACAGCGTCGGACAGCCTGGAAAAATCGATTCCGAGCAGCTTCATCGCCGCCGACAGCCGCGTTTCGGCCGGCAGGGCGAACATCACGTCGGGGTCCGCCTCGACGGTAAGCCAGGCATTCTGCGCGATTTCCTGCTCGAGCTGGTCGGCCGACCAGCCGGCATAGCCGAGCGATACCAGCACATCCTGCGGGCCTTCGCCGTGACCGACGGCTTCGAGGATGTCCTTCGACGTCGTAAGGCCCAGGTCGTCGCTGATCGCCAGCGTCGACTGCCAGCTGCCGAGCGGCCGGTGCAGGACGAAACCGCGGTCGATCTGGACCGGACCGCCGTAATGGACAGGCGCGGCCCGAAGATCGGAATCGCCGAGCGGCACCTGGATTTGCTCGAACAGCGAGGAAAGCGTCATGTCGATCGGCTTGTTGATCACGATGCCGAGCGCGCCTTTTTCGTTGTGCTCGCAGACATAGATCAACGTATGCGCGAAATGGGGATCGGCCATGCTGGGCATGGCGATCAGGAAATGGTGGGTCAGATTGACCCGCGATTCACCCATGCGGCTGCCAGTGCGGGATAGCCCATGGATGCAATTGTAGTCGTCGCCGCCCGCCGGCACAAATGTCCGGGCAGGCCGTCGGTCAGTCTTCTTCCTGCTTGCGCGACTTCTTGTATTCGGTCGCGAGCTGCTGCTGCAGATTGGGCGGTGCCGGCTCATAGTGCGACAACTGCATCGTCCAGCTTCCCTGTCCCCCGGTCACCGATTTCAGCCGCGCCGAATAGCCTTCGAGCTCGACCAGCGGCGCGAGCCCGCTGACGGCGAGGATGCCCGGCTGCAGCCCCTTGGTCCCGGTAACCTGGCCGCGCCGCGACGACAGATCGCCCGCAATATCGCCGGTCTTCACGTCGGGACAGATCACTTCGACGGTGACGATCGGCTCCAACACGATCGGGCGCGCCTTGTCGATGGCGTCGAGAAAAGCCTTGCGGCCGGCCGCGACGAACGCGACTTCCTTCGAATCGACCGGGTGGTGCTTGCCGTCGTAGACGACGACACGCACGTCGTGTATCGGAAATCCGGCAATCGCGCCGCTGCCGAGCACCTGCTCGACGCCCTTGCGCACGGCGGGCATGAACTGGTGTGGAATCACGCCGCCCTTGGTCGAATCGACGAATTCGAATCCCGTGCCTCGCGCCATCGGCTCGACGCGCAGCGACACCTCGCCGAACTGCCCGGCCCCGCCAGTCTGTTTCTTGTGCCGATGGAAGCCATCGGCTGGCGCGGTGATCGTCTCGCGATAGGGAATGCGCGGCGGCCTCGTCTCGATCTCGAGCTTGAACTGGCTCGACATGCGTTCGAGCACCGAGCGCAGATGCAGCTCGCCCAGCGCCCGGAGGACCGTCTCGTTGCTGTGCGGATCGTGCTCGACGACCAGCGTCGGATCCTCGGCGGTCATCCGGTGCAGCACTTCCCAGATCCGCTGTTCGTCGCCGCGCTTTTTCGGGCGCAGTGCTACGCCCTGCATCGGGGTCGGAAAAGCGAGCGGCTGCATGTGAATGTGATCCTCGTCGTGCGAATCGTGCAGCACGCGGTCGAATTCGATCTCGTCGACCTTGGCGACAGCCGCGATGTCGCCCGGTACCGCGGCATCGACCTCGACGTTTTTCCCGCCCTGAAGCATGAACAAATGCCCGACTTTGAAGGGCTTCCGTCCGTCGCCGACGAAAAGCGAGGTGTCGCGTGTCACCGTTCCCTGGTAGACGCGGAAAACGCCGAGCTTGCCGACGAACGGGTCCATCACGACCTTGAAGACGTGCGCCAGCACGTGCTTTTTCGGATCGGGCTCCGAATGAAACTCGACGCTGTCCGCGCCCTCGCCCTTGGTGAACAACGGCGGGTTGCCTTCGGCAGGATTGGGCAGCAACTTGGCGAAGATGTCGAGCAGCTCGGCAATGCCGGCGCCGTTCTTGGCCGACACGAAGCACACCGGAACAAGATGGCCCTCGCGCAGCGCTTTCTCGAACGGCGCATGCAGCTGCTCCGGTGCGATTTCGCCCTGCTCCAGGTAGAGCGACATCAGCTCCTCGTCGACCTCCACGACCTGGTCGACCAGCGCGCGGTGCGCATCGGCGACCGACGAAAAATCCGCTTCGCCGGCAGGATTGAAAAAACAATCGACGACGCGCTTCCCGTTGCCGGCCGGGAGGTTGATCGGCAGGCACTCTTTGCCGAATGTCGCGCGGATCGCGTCGAGGATCGCCGGCAAGTCGACGTTCTCCGCATCGATCTTGTTGACGATCAGCAGGCGGCAAAGTCTGCGCGCCGCCGCCCACTCCATCATCCGCGACGCGATCATTTCGATGCCCGCCGCCGCGTTGATCACGATCGCCGCGGTCTCGACGGCGTCGAGAGCGCCAATCGATTGGCCGATGAAGTCGGGAAATCCGGGCGTGTCGATAATGTGCACGCGCGTGTCCTGCGTCTCGAGGTGAAGCACCGAGGACCGCAGCGAGTGCTGCCAGCTCCTTTCCAGCGCCTCGAAGTCACTGACGGTCGTGCCGCGCTCGACGCTGCCGACCGACTGGATCGCTCCCGCCTTGTGCAGCAGCGCTTCGACCAGCGTGGTCTTGCCCGATGCGCCGTGCCCGACCAGCGCCAGCGTGCGAATGTTGGTGGTGGCGAATTTCGCCATGAATGTCATCTCCTCCTGGGAACCTGCGGGATGGCCGTGCTCGTTGCCGCGACAGCAATTCTACCTTGCAGCGCCGGGGCGGCGCTGGCGGCTTTGCCGCGGCGCTATTCCAATTTACGCCCGCTGCCGGCCGAGGTCAAAGCGCCATCTGCCGCCTGGAAGCAGCGAGGGCGCATCGTCGACGCGCCCTCGCTTGATTCCGGTCCGACTCTGGATCAGTTCGCGTGCACGGCGAGCAGCTCGCGCAGATTGCGCAGCAACTCTTCTTCCTGGTAGGGCTTGCCGAGATACAGGTCGATGCCGAGCTCGGCAGCCCGGTTGCGATGCTTCCCCGCCGTACGCGAGGTGATCATGATGATCGGAATGTCCACCAGATTGTGGTCGGCCTTGATTGTCTTGGCGAATTCGAAGCCGTCCATGCGCGGCATCTCGATATCGAGCAGGATGGCATCGGGTGTGCGCTCGCCCAGCAGCTGCAAGGCGTCGAGGCCGTCCTTGGCGGCGATCACCATGTAGCCTTCGCGCGTCAGCAGGCGGCTGGTTATCTTGCGCACCGTCAGCGAGTCGTCGACGATCATGATCAGCGGCGGACCCGCAGCAGCGGCCGCTGCGGCCGCCGCGGCCGCAGCCTGCGGCGTCTTGACCACCATCGGCGCTTCGGCGGCCGTGTCCAGTCGCTGCGCCAGCTGCACCGGGTTGATGATCAGGACGACCTCGCCGGTACCCAGCACCGTCGCGCCCGAAATGCCCGAGACGCGCGCCAGCTGCGGCCCGATGTTCTTGACCACGACTTCCTGGTTCCCGATCATCTCGTCGATGTGCACAGCGGCGAGATTCTGGCCGCTTTTAAGCAGCAGCACCGAGTTGTAGCGCATCGTCTCGGGATTGTTTCCACTGCTTCCGAGCAGCCGAGGCAGGTAGAAGAACGGGTACTTGCGGTTCTGCCAGACGACTTCCCGCGTCGAATACAGGTTGATCAGGTCCTTGTCCTTGATCTGTTGCACCTGCTCGACCATCGGCGACGGCAGCGCCCACAGCCTGCCCCCGGCCTTGACCAGCACGACTTGCGCAACCGCCAGCGTCAACGGCAGGTAAAGGGTAAACGTGGTGCCTTGCTTGGCCGAGGTCGTCACCTCGACCCGACCGCCGAGTGCGGCGATATCGGACCGTACGACGTCCAGCCCGACGCCGCGTCCTGAAATCTGCGTGACCTTGGCCGCCGTACTGAAGCCGGGCGCGAACACGAACTCCACGAGCTGCGCTTCAGTCGGCTCGACATCGGCGCCTAGGAGGCCCTGGGCACGCGCCTTCTCCCGTATGCGATCGAGCTCGAGACCCGCACCGTCGTCGGCCAGCTCGATCGCGATTTCATTGCCTTGCTGCCGCACGTTGAGGGTGATTTCCCCGGTGTCTGGCTTTCCGGCGGCGACGCGCATCTGGCGGCTTTCAATGCCATGGTCGAGCGCATTGCGCAACAGATGCTCGAGCGGGCCGACCAGCTTTTCAAGGACCGAGCGGTCGAGCTCGACCTGCGTGCCGCGGATTTCGAGATTGGCCCGCTTGTCGAGCTCCTTCGCAGTCTGACGCAGAATGCGATAGAGGCGCTCCGACAGGCTGCCGAAAGGCACGGTCCGGATCGAGAACAGTTGCTGCTGCACGTCGCGCGACAGGCGCGATTGCGCGAGCAGGGCGGCGTCGGCTTCGTCGAGGTTCTTCAGCAGCGATTGCTGGACGGTCGAGACGTCATTGACGCCTTCGGCCAGGCCACGGGTCAATTCCTGGAATCGCGTATAGCGGTCGAATTCCAGCGGGTCGAAGCCTTCGGCCGCTTCGTTGACCATCGACATGCGGGACTGAATCTGCGACTCGGCCTGGATTTCGATTTCGCGCACCTGCGCGCGCAGCCGAATGACGCTGTTGGTCAGCTCGAGCAGATTGCCCTTGAGCGAGCGGAGCTCGCCCTCGGCGCGGGCGCGCGTTATCGCGACCTCGCCGGCCTCGTTCACCAGCCGGTCGATCAGCTCGGCACGCACGCGAAGCATCGCTCGCGAGGAGTCGGCCTCGGCGGCCGTCGCCGGTTCGGCCGCGTGGGCGGCAGCGGCCTGCGTCGCGCGGGGCGCGACCGGCAGCGGCGTCACGACGGCGCCGTGAGTTGCCGGCGGCGCCTGCTCGGGCTGCGCTTCGGACGCGGCGGCGAGCCACGGCGGAGGCGTATCGGTTTCGCCTTTCTGCAGGCGATCGAGCAGGAAAGCGATGTGGTCCAGATCGTTGTCCAACGCGTCGAAAAAGTTGGCCGTCGGCACCGTCGCCTCGACGCTGGTGAGGCGGCTTTCCATCATGTGCGCGACCTCGCCCAGTCGCATGGCTCCGGCCATCCGCGCGCTGCCCTTGAACGTGTGTAATGTGCGCTGCAAGGCCTGCATCGTGTCGCTTGTTCCAGGCTTGGCCCGCCAGCCGCGCAGCTGCTCGCCGGCCTGCGGGAAGAGTTCGGCCGCTTCGTCGAGGAATATCGGCAGCACCTGACGATCGACGTCGTCGTGAACTTCGAGCAGCGTCGCGTCGGCCGGCGTGGGCGTCGGGGCAGCGGCTGCGGGTGACGGCGTCGGCGTCGGCGTTGGCGTTGGCCTGCTCGGCACCGATACCGCATGCAGCATCGGCTCCGCTTTGCGCTCGCCCGGGCTCGGAGCGGCCGGCTCTCCGACCGCGGCCAGCTCGAGATTGATCGTCATGCCATGCTCGTCGGCGTCGGCGACCCGCGCCGCCACCGCCTCACTGTCGTCGATCCCGCGCTGCGGCACCGTGTCCTGGCGCAGCGTTTCCAGCTCGTTGATGATCTCGGCCGCCTCTGCCTCGTCGCTGGCGCGGAACGATTCACGCGCACGAACACGTGCGCTCAAGGCGCTCAGGCCTGCAACCGCGCGGGCGAGGACCGGCTGTGCCGCGCCCGGCAGCGGTGCGCCGCGCTCCTGCAAGCCGAGCAGGCAGACTTCCAGCGCCTTGGCAGTGGTGGCGACCAGCGGAAATCCGCCGGTGCGATGAATGCCGCACAGCGTGTGGCTCGCGCGCACGATCAGCTGCGACGGCGTCGCCGCAGGGTCGAACTGCAAAGTCTGCAGCTCGTCGTCCAATGTGGCCAGATGCTGCTTCGCCTCTTCGCACAAAATGCGATACAGGGCGGCCGACAGCGTGACTCCGCCGACGGTAATTTCCTCTTCGGCCTCGGCAAGCGTTGCGGCGGCATCGGCGTCGGGTGCGTCCTGCGCCCCGACAGCAGCAAAGGCCAGCGTCGGCGGCGCCGCCGACTCGGGCGGAGAATCCGCCACATCGCCTTCGCCGTACGGCGTCTCGTCGAGCTCGAGCACTTCGATCGCCGCATGCGAGAAGGCCGCTGCGGCGATATCGGGGCCGCGGTCGATCGACGAAACAGCGGCGAGCGGCCCCGGCGTCGGCCACGACGGCGACGGCGCCGGGGACGGCGGCTGTCCCCCCGAGTCGCCTCCGCCATCGGGAAACTCGCTTTCGACCTTGGCCAGCGCTGCGCGCAAGGCGTCGGCATCGGGAGTGACCCGGCCGCTACTGCGCAGCGCATCGACCCAGCGGCGAAAGCTCGACTCGGCCACGCCTATCAATGCAATCAACGCCGGCGTCGTCGGAAGATCTTCCTCGATCACGCGGTTGTGTACCTTTTCCACCTCGTACGCGAGCTCGCCCAGATCGGCGAGCCCCACCATGCGGCCGCTGCCCTTCAAGGTGTGGAAGCCGCGACGCACGACTGACAATGCCGTGCGATCGTCGGAATTCGCGGCGAGCTCATTCGCACTGGCCGCGATCGTGTCCAGCACTTCGCCTGCTTCGGTCAGGTAGATGTCGAGCAACTCGGTATCGAACTGCGTCGCGTCGGTTTCCAGCAGGCGCATCGTCTCCGCGGAAGGAGCCGGCGCCGCCTCACTCTGCGCCGCGACCGCTGCGACGGCATCCTGCAGGGCCGCGGTGTCTGCCGTCCCGGCATGCGCGAGCTCGGTCAGCGCCGCAACGGCGTCCTGCTGCAGGCGCTCGTCGCCGATCAGCTCGGCGTCGTGCTTGAGCGTCGTCAGATCGGCCGACAGCCTGTCCCGCGCGGCCAGGTCGCCGGGAGCGCTCTGATAGGCGGCAAAGATCTCCGGCAGCGCCGATCGCAGATCGACGACAGCCGACTCGACGGTCTCGGGCTCGCTGGCGGGCGTGCTGGGCGCGACGCCGAGGCGGCGATCGAGCAGCGGGGTGATCAGGCGGTCGCGATCCGGCCGCTGCTGCTCGACGGCCTCGATATAGAAGCCGAGACCCGACAGCGATTCAGCCAGCATCTCGAGATCGTCGTTGTGAACCTCGACATCCGGCTTCGCATACTCGTCGATCTGCTGCTGGCAAAGCTCGAGCAGGCGCTCCGCGCTGTCGAGCCCCAGCATCTTCAGCGCGCCGGCGATCTGTCGGCTGTCGCCAGCCAGCGTGGCGAGCTCGGCGCGCTTGCTGTTGTCCCGGAAAAAGGCGTCGAGCACCTGTTCCATGTGGCGCAGATTGGTCTGAATTTCGCGCGCGACTTGCGCCAGCAGCAATCTCTCCTGCGCGCGACGCGCCATTTCGTCGAGTAGCGGCGCACCCGCGATCAGCGGCGTCGGCTTGTTCTGCTGCGCGGCGTCGATGCGCGCCAGCATGGCATCGATCTGCTGCGGCAGCTCCGGCGAAATCGAGCCGAAATGCTCGATCGTCGATTCGGCCAGCAGCAAGGCCGTCGCGAATTCCATCGCCACGGCCTCGGAAACGGCGCCCGTGCCGAACTTGTCGACGCGGCTGGCCAGCGCGCTGATCAGGCGGGACAGCGACGGCTCTCCGAGGGCGCGCACACGATCCGAAAGACCTGCCATCGTCTGCTTGAGCTTGGCGATGTTTTCCGGACGCCCGCCGGTGATCTTCAGCCAGAGGTCCTTGGCGCTGGCCAGCTGTTCGCGGGCCTCGCGCAGCAGCGGCTGCGTGCGCAGGACGTCGGCCGACAGCACTTCGGCGGTCGGTATCAGGCCGTTCAGATGATAGGCGCGCTGCACCGCCTGCGTCTGGGCGCCGACCGGGGCGCTTACCGCGACGTAATAGAGCACCTCGCGACGCATCCGGTCCGAGACCTTCGCCGAGCCTTCGACGAAGCGCCGGATCTGCAAGTCGACCCGTCCGCACAGCTGCTTGACGCCGAATCCGCTTTCGACGCCCTTTTCGACGATGCTTTCGAGCAGCGCGCCGACGGTCCACCAGAACGAGCGCTGCGCCGAATGCGTCTGCACGTCTTCGATGCCCTGAACGGCGTCGCGCATGATCTTCGAGCCTTCCTCGTCGCCGCGCAGCCACGCAAGCAGGCCGCGCTGATACAGGCGCCGCTGCTTGATGAGGAAGGAGGAAAGCTTGTGTGGCGTGACCGACTTGAGGTTCGCGATCTTCGGCGCGCGTGGCGACAGGTCGGGGAAGAAAAGGTCGGTCGGCGACGCGCCCTTGACGCCGCGCGCCTGCTGCATCTGCTCGTACTCGGGAAAAAGCTTCAGCGGCACCGGATTCGCGCCGCCAACCAGCTCGTCTAAGAAAATGCGGAGCTTGCGCCCGGCGCGGTCGACCAGATCGCAAGCCGCCGGCGCCTCGGCTTCCGGCAGGCCCTCGAGCCGTACCAGATGGCGCTCGATTTCCTCGGTGTAAGCGGCGACCGCGTCGAGCCCCACCATCTGCAACGCGCCAGCTGCCTGGTGCACATGGGTCCGCGACTGCTTAAGCGGGGTGGGGTCTCGCGGCGCGGCCTTGTATGCCGCGAGCGACTCCAGCCCGCGTCCCAACGCGTGGTCTATTTCGCCGTGGACCCAGGAGAGCGGTCCGAGATCGAAATCCTGTGCGGTATCGCTGGCCATGATGATTGGGCTTAATTCATTCCGGATCGGCAACTCGGCGTTGACCGCATGCAAGAACCGAGCCCGCATGCGGCGCCGGGCTCATCCTGCAACATGTCAGACCTTGAAACCGGCGACCGAGCTCCGCAGCTCGGCCGCAAGCTTGGTCAGCTGGCCGATCGAGACGTTGGTCTGCTTGGTGCCCTCGGTCGTCTCCTCGGTGATCTTCAGGATGCCCTGCATGCCGCGCGTCACATCCGACACCGAAGCCGACTGCTTCTGCGTCTGCGCCGAGATGCCGCCGATCAATTCAGCGAGCTCGCGTGACACCCGCCGGATTTCATCCAGCGCCTGACCGGCCGCGTCGGAAAGCTTGGTTCCCTCGACCACGCCTACGGTGCTCTTTTCCATGGCCGCGACCGCGTCCTGCGTGTCGGCCTGAATGGTCTTGACGATCGCCTCGATCTGCTTGGTCGCTTCGCCCGAGCGCTCGGCCAGTCGCTGCACTTCCTCGGCGACCACGGTGAAGCCGCGGCCCGCGTCGCCCGCTGAAGCCGCCTGGATCGCTGCGTTGAGCGCCAGCACGTTCGTCTGCTCGGTGATGTCCGAAATCAGCTCGACGATCTCGCCGATCTCCAGCGACGATTCGCCGAGTCGCTTGATCCGCTTGGCGGTGTCCTGGATCTGCGTGCGGATTTCGTTCATGCCCGATATCTGGTTGTGCACCGCCTCGCCGCCCTTTTCCGCCGCGGCCAGCGACTGCTGCGCGACGCGGGCCGACTGCGCCGCCGTCTGCGACACCTCGTTGATCGACTGCGCCATCTGCAGGACCGACGCGGATGCCTGCTGGATCTCCTTGTTCTGCCGCTGCGAGGCCTCGTACAGCCGGTTCGAGATCGCCTGCGCATCGGTCGTCGCCTTGGCCACCTGATCGGTCGCCGAGTTGATGCCGCGCACCAGCGTGCGCAGCTCCTCGATCGTGAAGTTGATCGAATCCGCTATCGCACCGGTCACATCCTCCGTCACCGACGCCTGCACGGTCAGATCGCCGTCGGCGAGGTTGCCCATCTCGTTCAGCAACCGCAGAATCGCTTCCTGGTTGCGCTTGTTCTCCTGCTCGCTCTCGAAAGCGCGAACGCGACCGTCTTCGCGCGACACCCAGCCGTAGGCGATGAGGGCGACAAGGGCAAGCACGGCAAAGGTCATTGCGGCCCACAAGGTGAAGCTGCGCACAGTCGTCTGGCCGTCGAATTCGTTGGTCAGCGCGGTCGTATCGGTCAGCAGCGGCTCCGATTCCTGATTGATGCCGCGCGCGGCCTGCTTGGCGAGCACCAGGCGTTGCATGTTCAGCAGGATGGCGTTGACGCCGGTCTCGTAGCCGGCGAACCGCTTTTGCAGCTCGGTCAGCGTCGCGCGCGCATCGTCGGCCCGCACCGCGCCAGGAAGCCTCAACGCGTCGCTTCCCTTCAAGAGGCCGTTCAGGATGTCGCGGAACGTCCCGGTGTCCTTGCCCAGCAGGAAAGCGACTTCCGGATCGATCTCGTCCGACGAAACGAGTGAATTCGCATTCTTGGCGATCCGCTGCGACAGGACGGCTAGCTGGTTGGTGAAATCGACCTCGCGCAGCGAGCCGCCGGCGGAGGCGATCTGCGCCGACGCTTGCTGGGCAAGCTCGAGCAACGCGTTGTTGCCCTGGTTGATCCCGTCCAGGCCCTTCGACAGAGACACCAGCGCAGCCTGGTTGTCGATCACCGTGGTCGCGTTCTTTTCGACCCGCTCCCAGCGCGCCTCGAGCGCGCCGAGCGCCTTCTGCAGCGCTTCGTTGGTGGCGACATCGACATTAGTGCCGTGTACGATGCCACCCTTGGTCAGCGCATCGAGGTCGGCGCGAAACCGGTCGCGAGAATCCTTGACGCTTTCGAACGCGCCGGCATTGCCCTGCACCGCCAGCGCGGTGCCGCGCGCCAGGCGCTGCGACAGCATCTGCATTTCGGTGGCTGTCGTCGAGCTCGCGCCCGCCTGCGAGTTCGCCCGATAGTTGAGCCACAGCATCGCGCCGGCGAGAATCCCGAGCAGCAGCAGCACCACCCCCAGGATCTGGTATTGCCGGGCGATCGGCAGATGCCCGATGAACCAGAGGCGTCCCGGCTGTTTCATCTCGGGGCTCGCGTTCCGCATCTGATCCATGATCGAAGGTGCAGCCAGTGGGTCGTAGCCGCGCTGAGCGCCGCTCATCTTGACCTGCGTCGTCGGCTCGTCGAGGTCGGCTTCGGACAGGACCTGTCCCCTGCCCGCACCTGCTCCCAAGAGGCCTTTGAATGTGAATGCCATGATTCCTCCCCCAGATAGGGTCGTTACGCCTGCGTAAATCCGTCAGACTGTGCCGAAGCTACAATCCCACTTGAAGAAAGCCCGGGTCCTGCGCCAGCAGGGCCAGGTCGATTTCCTGCCACTCGCCGCCGGCCTTGTCGGTCCAGCGCGCGCCGTACCACGCCGGCGCATCGACGGCAGCATCGCTGCGCACCAATTCGGCGAGATTGCTCAAACCCAACACCCGCGTCACCACCAATCCGGCGCGCAATTCGCCCACGCGAGGCCCGAACAGGACCAGCCGCGCCTGCGCCGCACCCAGAGTCGGGGGCTCGATCGCGTGGCCGAGGAATCCGGCGAAGTCGATGACGCTGTAAAGATTGCCGCGAATATTCGAGATGCCGAGATACCACGGACGGGTCAGCGGCACCGTCGCCATCGTCGGAATCGCGATAACCTCGCCGGCGTCCGCCAGCCGGATCAGCCATTGCTTGCCGGCGCAGGCCAGGCCCAGACGGGATTGCTCGACCTGCTGCGTCGTTTTCGCCGCGAGGCGCGCCGCCAGTTCCTGCTGGAACGCGCGAAGGTCGAGCTTGGCGGCGCGGGCCATTCGGAGTGCTAGCCGAGCGCCGTGATCTTGGCGATCAGCTCGTCGCGGTTCACCGGCTTGACGATGTAATCGCGCGCGCCCTGGCGCATGCCCCAGATCTTGTCGGTTTCCTGGGTCTTGGACGTGCAAAGGATGATCGGGACGCTGCGCGTTGCCGGATCGCGACTGATCGCGCGCGTCGCCTGGAATCCGTTGAGTCCGGGCATCACGACGTCCATCAGTATCAGGTCGGGCTTCACCGTCTTCGCCTTCAGGATCGCGTCCTCGCCGTTGTCGCTGGCGACGACTTCGTAGCCTGCCTTGGTCAGCATGTCGTTGAGGACGTGCCGCTCGGTCGGCGAGTCGTCGACGATCAATACGCGTTTAATGGTCATTGTTTCCGCACCCCTTGCTTCCCTTCTTCGCGCCCGATGGGCGCGCCGCTCAATGCGCTGCCGACTTGACGTGCGTGCCGACCGCCTTCAACAGGCTTTCCTTGGTGAAAGGCTTGGTCAGGTACTGATCGGACCCGACCATTCTGCCGCGCGCCCGGTCGAACAGCCCGTCCTTCGACGAGAGCATCACCACCGGGGTCTGGTGAAAGCGCGAATTCTTCTTGATCAGCGCGCAAGTCTGGTAGCCGTCCAGCCGAGGCATCATGATGTCGACGAAGACCAGGTCCGGCTGGTGGTCGGCGATCTTGGCCAGCGCATCGAAGCCGTCTTCGGCGAGGATCACCGTGCACCCCGCCTGGAGCAGGAAAATCTCGGCGCTGCGACGAATCGTGTTGCTATCGTCGATCACCATGACTTTTGCACCCGTCAGGGCGACTGGATCCGGCAATTCAGTTCCTCCCGCGTCGAAGCTCAGTCCTGCGTCCAGCGCAACTGTTTCCATTTCAAGCCCTCGAAAGTTTGCCACGTATAGGACCAAATGCCTAGAGCATAATCCTTGCCAGAACGGGCAAAGCTGAGGTTTTTGAGCGATTTGCAACATCGGCACCGCGAAATTGGGCAAAAAACTGCCGTCCCGGGTCACCACGCGGGGGCGCAGGGGGCCAACCGGCGATGCCGGAAGTATTTCCGGGCGCACGATTTCATGCGTCGCGGACGCCGTGAAACGGTCGTGCGGGGGCCGGAAAAACAGGGCCTGCGGTGCGATGGGCCGGGCTGACGGGGCTCGGGGCCCACGCCAGCGGGCCGCCGCGGGGTACGGCCGGCAGCGCTAGCGCCCGAGAAACATCCGGTAGGCCGGATTGGCCGTCTCGTCGACGCCGTAGTAACCGAGACGCTTGAGGAAGCCGCGGAAGTTGGCGTGATCCGCGGGCGGCACTTGCATTCCGACCAGCACCCGCCCGTGGTCGGCGCCATGGTTGCGGTAGTGAAACAGGCTGATGTTCCAGCCGCGACTCATGCTGTTCAGGAACCGCATCAGCGCGCCCGGCCGCTCCGGAAACTCGAAGCGGTAGAGGATTTCGTTCTCCGCCGCCGGCGCATGCCCGCCGACCAGGTGGCGCACATGCAGCTTGGCCATTTCGTTGTCGGACAGGTCGTACGCCTCGATCCGCCGCGCATGCATCGCGCGCAACAGCGCCGCGGTCTCGTGACGATTGGCGACTTCGACGCCGACAAAAATGTGAGCGAGGCGCGGATCGGCATAGCGGTAATTGAATTCGGTGACGCTGCGCTTGCCCAGCAGCGCACAGAACTCGCGAAAGCTGCCCGGCCGCTCCGGTATCGTCACCGCGAAGATCGCTTCACGCGCTTCGCCCAGCTCGGCGCGTTCGGCGACAAAGCGCAGGCGATCGAAATTCATGTTGGCGCCGCAGGCTATGGCGACGAAAGTCCGGCGTTTGGGCCGATGCCGCTCGCACCAGGCCTTCACGCCGGCGACCGATAGCGCGCCGGCCGGCTCGAGCACCGCGCGCGTATCCTCGAACACGTCCTTGAGCGCGGCGCAGATCGCATCGGTGTCGACGGTGATCATGTCATCGACGAGCTCCCGGCAGATGCGAAACGTTTCCTTGCCGACCTGCTTGACCGCGACCCCATCGGCGAAAAGGCCGACATGTCCCAGGCGGATGCGGCGCCCGGCGGCGAGCGACCGGGTCATCGCGTCGGAGTCGACCGGCTGCACGCCGATGACTTTCACTTCCGGGCGCACCCGCTTCACGTAGGAGGCAATGCCGGCGATCAACCCGCCTCCGCCGACGGCGACGAAGATCGCGTCGAGCGGTCCCTGGCACTGGCGCAGGATTTCGACGGCTATCGTGCCCTGGCCGGCGATCACATCGGGATCGTCGTAGGGATGGATGAACGTGGCCCCCCGCTGCTTTTGCAGCTTGACCGCGTGCGCATACGCGTCGCTGTACGAATCGCCGTGCAGCACGACGGTTGCGCCGCGCTCCTCGACGGCCTGGATCTTGATCGATGGAGAGGTCACCGGCATGACGATCGTCGCCTTGCAGCCCAGCCGCTGCGCCGCCAGCGCGACCCCTTGGGCGTGGTTGCCGGCCGACGCCGCGACGACCCCCCGCGAGCGCTCGGCGCTCGAAAGATGCGCCATCCGGTTGTAGGCGCCGCGCAACTTGAACGAAAATACCTCCTGCTTATCCTCCCGCTTGAGCAGAACATGGTTGCCGATACGGCGCGACAGCATCGGCGCCGGCTCGAGCGGCGATTCGATCGCGACGTCGTAGACCTTCGCGTTCAGAATTCTTTGCAGGTAGTCGATCGGCACGGGAAGAAACGAGGGCGTGGACGAGGCAGCGAGCGTAGCAGAAACACCTGTGCGCCCAAAGCCGGCGTTCGTTCGCATGCGCGTATTTCTGTTAGGCTTGTGCGCACCGCTTTTCGTCGCGCCGGACGCCGGCGCGAACAGGCCCTAGTCCGTGACCGCCAAGACGCTTGCCGTCGTCGACCTAGGGTCGAACAGCTTCCGCCTGGAGATTGGCCGCGTCGAGGGCGACCAGATTTACCGGCAGGACACCTGGCGCGAAACGTTGCGCTTCGGCGCGGGTATCGACCGCGATGGACGCATCAAGCCGGAGGCGATGAAGGTCGCGCTCGCCTGTCTGGCGCGGTTCCGCGAGCGCCTGTCCGGCGTCCATCCGTCGGCGGTGCGCGCCGTGGCAACGAATGCCTTTCGGATCGCGGCCAACGCGCGCGATTTTCTGCCCAGAGCCGAGCGCGCCCTGGGATCCCGGATCGACGTGATCAGCGGACACGAAGAGGCGCGGCTGATCTATCTGGGCGTCGCCCACGAGCTGCCTCCGTCGGACGCACAGCGCCTGGTGGTCGACATCGGAGGCGGGTCGACCGAATTCATCATCGGCCGCGGACTCGAGCCCGATCGCCTCGAGTCGCTGACCTTGGGCTGCGTAAGCACTACGCAGAAATTTTTCCCGGACGGGATGGTCACCGCGAGCACTTTCGACGCCGCGGAGACCGCGGCGCGGGTCGAAATCGAAGCCATCGCCGGCGATTTTGGCGCCGGTCACTGGAAAAGCGCGTATGCGTCGTCGGGGACGGCGGCCGCGCTCGCCGAGATCCTGGAGCAAAACGGGTTTTCCGACGGCGGGATCACCCCAGCCGGGCTCGACCGCCTGAAGAAGAGCCTGGTTCGCGCCCGCGATCCGGCACGGCTCAAGCTCAACGCGCTCAAACCCGAGCGCGTGCCGGTGCTCGCAGGGGGACTCGCCATCATGAGCGCGGCAGTCACCGAGCTCGACATCCAGCGGATCGATCCGGTCGGCGGCGCGCTGCGGCTGGGCGTACTCTACGACCTGCTCGGCAGAACCGTGGACCGCGACGCTCGACAGCTCACTGTCGAGCATTTTCTGGACCGCTACCAGGTGGACCGCCGCCATGCCACTCGCGTCGACGCCCTCGCAAGCGCCTTGTTCCGTCGTGCTGCGCCCAAGGACGGCCCCGAGCAAATCCAGATGCTGCATTGGGCAGCGCTGCTGCACGAGATCGGCATGTCGGTCTCGCACATCGGGTTTCACAAGCACGGCGCATACATCCTTCAGCACGCCGACATGCCCGGGTTTTCGGCGGGCGAGCAGGCGCGGCTGGCGTTGCTGGTTTACGGCTGCCGTGGCGGCCTGACCAAGGTCCGCGCCGAGCTCGGCGATCCGGTGGCGCGCGCGCAGATCGCGGCGTTGCGGCTGGCCGTGCTGTTCTGTCATGCCCGCACCGAGGTTGCGCTGCCGCACGTGGCGCTGAAGACCCGGGGCGGCGTCGCCATCCGGGTCAGCCAGCGCTGGCTCGCGGCCCATCCGTTGACCGCCTACTTGCTGGAGCGGGAACGCGCACAGTGGCGGGCGGTGCACGCCGAGTAGCGCATTGCCCCTGGACGCCGCGGCGGACCGGAGCCGTGCTAGACGTAATCGGGCCCGATGACCACCTTGAGCACCACCTCGGCGCCTTGCTCGCGCGCCCGGTTGGACAGCCACCAGACGGCGGCCTTGCGCATGCCCCATGGGGCGTCGCTTCCCGAAAGCAGCAGCGCCGCGGCTTCGCCCAACGTTGGTTGATGACCGACGATCAGCCTCGCCTCGCGCGCGTCGGGCCAGCCGGCGGCGGCCAGCACGGCGGCGGCCGTCGCACCAGGCGCAAGCTCCGGCATGGTCTTGAAGTTTCGCCCGAGCGCGCGTGCTGTCTGCTGGGCGCGCTCGGCGGGGCTCACCAGAATGCGGCAACGGTCCGGCAGGTGACCATCGAGCCAGGCGGCCATGCGCTCCGCTTGCCGGACGCCTTTGGCCGTCAGCGGCCGCTCGAGATCGGGCTCACCCGGTTCCGCGTCGGCGTGGCGCCAGAGGATCAGGTCCATGGAAGTGGCGGTCGCTCCATTCAGATTGCGGTGCTCGGACGTTCGGCCAGCCGATCGAGCAGGAGTTCCTGCGCGGCGCAGGCGCGCGCGCGCCGCGCGGGCTTCGCGCGCACATATTCGCCGTCGGCACCCAGATCCCAGGCGCTGCAATTGTCCTCGAAACACACTGCCAGCCCTTCGGCGATGACGCGCGCCTTGAGCTCCTTGTCGAGCACCGGAAACGCCACCTCGATGCGGCGAAACAGGTTTCGTCCCATCCAGTCGGCGCTCGACAGATAGACGTCCTCGCTGCCGCCGTTCGCGAAATACCAGATGCGCGGATGCTCGAGAAAGCGTCCGACGATCGAGCGGACCCGTATGTTGTCGGACCATCCCTTGACGCCGGGACGCAGCGCGCACGCGCCGCGCACGACCAGGTCGATCTTCACGCCTGCCTGCGAAGCCGCGTAGAGCGCCCTGATCACCGCTTCCTCGACCAGGCCGTTCATCTTGGCCATGATATGCGAGGGGACGCCTTCCTTCGCGTGCCGGGTCTCGCGATGTATCGCGGCAAGCAATTGCCGATGCATGGTGAACGGTGCGAGCCAGAGCCGTTTCAGGCGGTTCGAGCGGGCGAGGCTGGTGATGTGCAGGAAGACCTCGGCGACATCGGCGCACAGTTCCGGATTCACGGTGAGCAGGCCGAAGTCGGTGTATTGCCGCGCGGTGCGCGGGTGATAGTTTCCGGTGCCCAGGTGGGCATACGGCCGCAGCTGAGAGCGGCCCGCAGCATCGAGCTCGCGGCGCAGCAGCAGCGCGAGCTTGGCGTGGGTTTTCAGGCCGAACACCCCGTACACGACCTGCGCGCCGGCTTCCTCCAGACGCTCGGCCCAGTTGATGTTCGCCTCCTCGTCGAACCGCGCCAGGAGCTCGACGACGACGGTGACTTCCTTCCGGCGGCGCGCGGCCTCGACCAGCGCATCCATCAGTATCGAATTGACGCCGGTTCGATAGACGGTCTGCTTGATCGCCACCACGTCGGGGTCGTCGCTGGCCTTGCGGATGAACTCGACCACCGGGTCGAACGACTGATATGGATGATGCAGCAGGATGTCGCGCTGCCGGATTGCGGCCAGGATGTCGGGCTGGTCGCGAAGCCGGTCCGGCGTGCCGGGCACGAACGGCGGATACTTGAGCCCGGTGCGGTCCGATTCGTCGACCAGCGTCGTCAACCTGGCGAGGTTGACCGGACCGTCGCAGCGATACAGATCGGCCTCCTCGAGCTCGAATTGCCGCAGCAGCAGTTGAGCGAGCGGCGGCGAGCAACTGGCAGCGACCTCCAGGCGCACCGCAAGACCGAATTGCCGCTGCGGCAGCTCGCCCGCGAGCGCCTGCCTTACATTCTTGACCTCCTCCTCGTCGAACCACAGGTCGGCATCGCGCGTCACGCGAAATTGCGAATAGCCGACGACGCGCCGTCCGGCGAACAGCTCGCCCAGATGCGCGTGGATGATCGAGGCCAGCAGCACAAAGCTGCTGGCCGGCGCGACTTCCGCGGGCAGCTCGATCACACGCGGCAGCTGGTGCGGCGCCTTGACGATCGCAATAGCCGTTTCGCGGCCGAAGGCGTCGTTGCCGGAGAGCTCGACGATGAAGTTGAGGCTCTTGTTGACGACTTGCGGAAAGGGGTGCGCCGGATCGAGCCCGATCGGGCTCAGCAACGGCTTGACCTCGCGCCGGAAGTAGTCGGCGACCCAGGCGCGCTGGGCGGCGTTGCGCTCGGCATGCCGCAGCAAGCGTATGCCGGCTCCGGCCATCGCCGGCAGCACCTCGTCATTCAGCGTGCGATAGACGTCGGCGAGCAGCGCATGCGTCTGTTCGCACAGGCGCGACGACAGGAGGCGCAGCTCGTGCAGCGTCACGCCAGGCGGGGGCGCCTTGACGCGGAGCTGCTCGCGCATGCCGGCCACGCGGATCTCGAAGAATTCGTCCAGATTGCTGCTGACGATGCACAGGAAGCGCAGACGTTCGAGCAGCGGGACGGAGGCGTCCTGCGCCAACGCGAGGACCCGCCGGTTGAACGCGAGCAGCGAAAGCTCGCGCTTGATCAGCGGCGGCGCAGCCGTCTTGACGGGCGACTCGATCGGCATCGGGGTATCAAAGGCGCCGTGCGACGGTCATCGCGGCGAACCCGGCTAGTTTCGCCGGCTCGGGTTACCGGAATGTTACGGCGGCTCAGTCGCCGGCGACCGCCAGCCACAGGCACGCTCCCTTGGCGTCGCGATCGAGCTCGACCAGGTAGGCGCGGTGCGCGGCGAGCTCGTCCGCCGAGGGCAAAATGAGGATCAGCTGTACCGGGCCCGCGGCGGCGAAGCCTTCGCCGACCTCCGGGCGCGGCGTGACGATGTCGATCGTCAGCGATTCCTGGCCACGCGTCATCGCCAGATAGACTTCGGCGAGCAGTTGCGCGTCGAGCAGGGCGCCGTGCAGCGTACGCTGGGCGTTGGCGACGCCGAAGCGCTCGCATAGCGCGTCGAGGTTGTTGCGCTTCCCGGGAAACTGGTCGCGCGCCAGCGCGAGCGTGTCGACGACTTCGGCGGCAATGGCGGCGCTGGACGACATGCCCAGGCGCGTGAACTCCTCATCCAGGAAGGCGACGTCGAACGGGGCATTGTGGATGACCCACTGCGCGCCGCGAGCGAAGGTGATGAATTCGTCGGCGATCTCCCCGAACTTCGGCTTGTCGCGCAGCATTTCCCACGACAGGCCATGCACTTCGGTCGCGCCTGCGTCGATCTCCTGGTCGGGGTTGATGTAGAAGTGGACGTTGCGGCCGGTCGGCCGGCGATCGATCAGCTCGACCGCGGCGATCTCGATGATGCGATGGCCCTTCGGATCGAGGCCGGTCGTTTCGGTGTCGAGGATCAGCTGTCGCATGCCGCCGAGCTAGGTCTTGTACCGCTTGATCGTCGCCTGGATCTCGGCGATCGCGCGCTCGATCTCGTCGTCGGTCAGGTCGCGCTGCATGCCCTTCCGATCGGTCAGCGTCAGCGTACGGTCGATTTCGGTCTGGAATTCGCCGAGACCCATCGTCTCGGTGATTGTCGTCGTCGGCTCGTCGGTCAGCGTCTCCGGGCCCCAGCGCACGACAATCAGCGAGAGATTGTCGCCCTCGGCCCCGCCGCGCACCTCGGCCTCCCGCATCAGCACCGGCAACGACTTCAATATCGGCGCGCCGGTGAGCGCGCGCGCAATCTCTTCCTGGGGATAGACGCTCCACAGGCCGTCGGTGCACATCACGATCAGATCGCCATTGCGCAGCGGCGTCCTTCGCGACAGATCGATCACCGGCTCGACCAGTCCACCCAGGCAGCTGAAGATCTTGTTGCGGTCGGGATGATTGACGACTTCGTGCGCGCCGATCAGGCCCTGATCGACCAGGTACTGGACCTTCGAATGGTCCTTGGTCTGGCCGATCAACCCTCCCTGCCGGAACAGGTACAGGCGCGAGTCGCCGACGTGCGCCCAGTACGCGTAATTCGACTGCACGATGCAGGCGACGCAAGTGGTCCGCGGCGTCTCCAGCATCGAGAACTGCTCGGCGTACGAGCCCAGCGCCTGATGGGCGCGAAGCATCGAATCCTGCAGGAACTTCAGCGGGTTCTTCAGCGTCGGCTTGGCTTCCTGCTGGAAGCGCTCGATGAACAGGCGAACGGCAATCTGCGCGGCGATCTCGCCGCCGGCATGTCCGCCCATGCCGTCGGCGACAACCAGCAGCAGCGTATCGCGGCTGTAGGTATATGCGAGCCGGTCCTGATTGATCTTGCGCTGACCCTTGAGGCTCTCCTGGAATATCGTGAAGCGCATGAACAGGGCCTACATCACTTCGGTGAACAGGCGCTTTTTCAGGTTGTCGAGGAAAGTGAGCTTGCGCTTGCGTGGCGCTATTTCACGGATCGCCTTTTGCAGCGCGAATACGCTTTGCGGCCGCTCGAGCGGATCGAGCCGCAGGCACCAGTCGATGACCTCGAGCACGTTGTCCGAATAGGCGCCGGCCCAGATCTTCTTTGCCGACACCAGGTGATCCTCGTTGAGGCGCGCGTCGGCGGCCTGCGGGGCGAACGCCGCCAGACAGGCGAACATGCTCGCGCCGATGCCGTAGACGTCGGTCCATGGTCCCAGGCGGTCCGGCTCGCGATATTGCTCGGGTGCTGCAAAGCCCGGCGTGTACATCGGCGCGAGCTTCGGCCGCGACGTCGTCAGCGTCTGCCGCGCCGCGCCGAAATCGAGCAGAACCGGGCTGCCGTCGGTCCGCAGATACACGTTGGCCGGCTTGATGTCGAGATGCAGAAGCTTGTGCGTGTGCACTTCGCGCAGGCCGTTCAGCAGGTGCATGAACACGTGACGCACCAGCCGTTCGGACATCTGGTCCTGACGCAGCTGGATCTGCTGCTGCAGCGTGCGCCCGCGTTCGTAGCGCATGACCATGTACACCGTTTCGTTGGCGCGGAAGAAATTGAGCACGCGCACGACGTTCGGGTGATTGATCTTGGCCAGCGCGCGCCCCTCCTCGAAAAAACACTTCATTCCATACCGGAACGAAGTCAGGTTCTCGGCGGAGCTGGCGCGAACGATGTCGCCCTCGGTGCGAAGCACCAGCGACGAAGGCAGGTATTCCTTGATGGCGACCGGTGCGCCCGCATCGTCGAAAGCGCGATAGACGATCGAAAAGCCGCCGCGGCTGATCTGGCGATCAATCCGGTAATTGAGCAGCTGGTATCCGGAGGGGAGTGCCTGGTTGGTGACGCCCATTGGGCTTTATGGTTGGTGCTTAAGACTTGCACGTCAAAGGGATAAGCTCTACATTCTCGACAACCGCGGCGATAAAGTAAAGAATTCGTTCGTCGTTCCTTGTTCTTGGTCGCGCATCGTTGCGCTTCCACCCATCTTCCAGCCGGCACGACTTGTACGCCACGGACTCGCGATGATTCTGAGCATGACCGGCTTCGCGGCGGTCGCTGCCGAATTGCCCGGCTGCTCGCTGGCGGTCGAATTGCGGTCGGTCAATCACCGCTATCTGGACTTGCAGCTGCGCGTGCCCGACGAGCTTCGCGCGCTGGAAACCGCGATACGCGAAGCGCTGGCGCGAGAGCTCAAGCGCGGAAAGGTCGACTGCCGGATTTCGTTGAATCGAACCACGCCTGGCGCGGCAGCGCTGGCGATCAACGGCGAGCGCGTCGCGCAGCTGCGGGACGCGGCCAGCGAAGTGCAGCGTCACGCGCCCGGCAGCGCGCCGCTGTCGACCGTCGAGATACTGCGCTGGCCCGGCGTATTGACCGAACCCTCGGTGGACGCCGGCACGCTGGTCGAGCAGACGCTGTTGCTGGTGCAGCAGGCGCTTCGCGATCTGGGTGGATCGCGGGCGCGCGAAGGCGCGAAGCTGCGCGAGGTGCTCGAGGAAAACTGCCACGCCATCGAGCTCCAGCTCGAGCGCGTCGCACCTAGGGTGCCGGCCATCCACGATGCCTACGTTGAAAAGCTTGGCGCCCGCCTGCGCGATGCCGGCCTCGATCCGGATAACGACAGGCTGAAGCAGGAACTGGCGCTGTTTGCGGCCAAGGTCGACGTCGCCGAGGAAATCTCGCGCCTGCAGACGCACGTCGTCGAAGTGCGGCGCGTGCTCTCCGCCGGCGGCAGCAGCGGCAAGCGCCTCGATTTTCTGATGCAGGAGCTGAATCGCGAAGCCAACACGCTTGGCTCCAAATCGGTCGATGCGGAGCTTTCGCACGCCGCGCTCGAGCTCAAGGTGCTGATCGAGCAGATGCGAGAGCAGGTGCAGAACATTGAATAGGACTATGGAACCGGAAAGGCTGCTCGAACCGTGACGACTCCCACTGGCAGCCTGTTCGTCGTCGCCGCGCCGTCCGGCGGCGGCAAGACCAGTCTGACGCGCGCGCTGCTGGACAGGGACCGCGGCATCCGCCTTTCGGTTTCGTACACGACGCGCCCGCCGCGTCCGGGCGAGCGCGAGGGCGTCGACTACCACTTCGTCTCGACCGAGCACTTCATGGCGCTGCGCGACGCCGGCGAGTTTCTCGAGCACGCCCACGTCCATGGCAACTGGTACGCGACGTCGGCGAGCTGGCTCAACAAACAGATCGAAGCGGGCCAGGACGTCCTGCTGGAAATCGACTGGCAGGGTGCGGCGCAGGTGCGTCATCTGATCCCGTCTTCGATCCACATCTTCATCCTCCCGCCTTCGCTCGCATTGCTGGAAGAGCGCCTGCACCGGCGCGGCCAGGACGACAAGGCAACGATAGTGCGGCGCCTCGAGGCGGCGAGGGACGAGATCCGTCATTGCGCCGAGTTCAATTATGTTATTATTAATCAGGACTTTGTCACTGCGGTCGACGACCTGAGCGCCATCGTGCGGGCTTCGCGCCTGCGCGCGGCGCAACAATGCGTTCGCCACGAGGCACTGATTGCACAACTTATTTAGCGTGCGAGTGAATTCCCGACTCGGCACGCAAGGAAGACACCATGGCCCGGATCACGATCGAAGACTGCCTTGTCAGGATACCCAACCGCTTCGAGCTCACCCTCGCCGCGACCAATCGCGCACGGCAGATCAGTGCCGGATCGCAGCCGCTGGTCGAGAGCGACCGCGACAAGACGACGGTGATTGCGCTGCGCGAAATCGCTGCCGGCAAGATCGGCATCGAAATGCTGCTCAAGCCGCAAAGTTGACTTGCATCGGGCGGCTTAACCCCAACGTGATCAAGCATGTCGGAAATCGCCGAATTTACCCGACACCTTGGTCACTACCTGCAACCGCCTGACGTCGCGCTCGTAGAGCGGGCGTTCGCTTTTTCCGAACAGGCCCACCAGGGACAGTTCCGCAAGTCGGGCGAGCCTTACATCACCCACCCGCTGGCGGTAGCCAGCATATTGTCGCAGTGGCGGCTCGACGCCCAGGGGCTCGCCGCGGCGCTCCTCCACGACGTGATGGAGGACAGCGGCATCACCAAGAACGAGATCGAGACCTCGTTCGGCAAGCCCGTCGCCGAGATGGTCGACGGCGTGTCCAAGCTCGACCAGATCGAGTTCCAGTCGCGCGAGGACGCGCAGGCCGAAAATTTCCGCAAGATGCTGCTGGCGATGGCGCAGGACGTGCGCGTCATCCTGATCAAGCTCGCCGACCGGTTGCACAACATGCGGACGCTCGACGCGATGGCGCCTACCCATCGCGAGCGGATCGCCCGCGAGACGCTGGACATCTACGCGCCGATTGCCAATCGCCTCGGCCTCAACGCTCTGTATCTGGAGCTGCAAGAGCTCTCGTTCAAGCATCTGCATCCGGCGCGCTACCGGGTGCTGGCCAAGGCGATCAAGGCTGCGCGCGGTAACCGTCGCGAAGTGATGAACCGGATCCTGCAGTCGATCCGCGACGGTTTGAAGGAGGCCGACATCGCGGCAACGGTGACCGGACGAGAAAAGACGATCTACAGCGTCTACAAGAAAATGCGCGAGAAGCGTTATACGTTCTCGCAGGTGTTCGACATTTACGGCGTGCGCGTCCTGGTCAAGGACACGACCGCCTGCTACGCGGCGCTGGGCGTGCTGCACAATCTTTACAAGCCCATCCCCGGCAAATTCAAGGATTACATCGCCATTCCGAAGGCGAACGCTTACCAGTCGCTGCATACGACGCTGTTCGGCCCGTTCGGTACGCCGCTGGAGGCGCAGATCCGAACGCAGGACATGCATCGCATCGCCGAGTCCGGCGTCGCCGCGCACTGGCTGTACAAGGCGGGGGGCGAGCTCGATATCGCCGAGGCCCAGGAGCAGACGCATCGCTGGCTGCAAAGTCTGCTCGAGATACAGTCCGAGTCGCGCGACTCGAAGGAGTTTCTCGAGCACATCAAGGGCGACCTGTTCCCCGACGCGATCTATGTGTTCACGCCGAAGGGCAAGATCATGGCCCTGCCCCACGGCGCGACCGCGGTCGACTTCGCCTACGCGGTGCACACCGATATCGGGCACCACTGCACGGCAGCCCGGATCAATTACGAGCTCATGCCGCTGCGCACGGAGCTCAAGAACGGCGACCAGGTCGAGATCATCACCTCGCCCAGTGCGCGGCCGAATCCGTCATGGCTCGGGTTTGTCGCGACCGGCAAGGCGCGGTCCCGCATCCGGCACTTCCTGAAGTCTC
The DNA here is from genome assembly GCA_035996965.1 of Casimicrobiaceae bacterium. Classification (GTDB taxonomy): domain Bacteria; phylum Pseudomonadota; class Gammaproteobacteria; order Burkholderiales; family Casimicrobiaceae; genus PALSA-1003. The sequence goes on from DASYJB010000140.1 coordinate 30,245, forward strand.
TGCAGCAACGCGAGTCGGCGCTGCTCGGCGAGCGCATGCTGGACCAGGCGCTGATCTCGCTGAAGGTTCCCCCCTCGTCGGTAACCTGGGAGCGCTGGGAAGCGCTGGGGCGCGAGTACGGCGCCAAGGGCCAGACCGAGATTCTTGCCGACATCGGCCTGGGCAAGCGGCTTTCATTTGTCGTCGCGCAGGCGCTGACGCGCAGCGCCGGCCGGGCCAGCGACGAGCCGGCGCCGATGCAGGCCAAGCATGGCGCGCTGCAGCTGCGCGGCGTCGAAGGCGTCGCGATCCAGTACGGCAAATGCTGCCGGCCGATTCCCGGTGACGCGATCATCGGCCATTTTCGCCGGGGCCAGGGCCTGCTGGTGCACACTCGCGACTGCGCGACGCTCAGGAAAGGGCGCATCGACAGCGATCAGGTCGTCGACGTCGAATGGGCACCGGAGATCGAGGGCGTATTCGAAGCCGGCATCCGACTGGTGGTGGCCGACGAGCGCGGGCTGCTCGCGCATCTGGCGACGGCCATCGCCGACGCCGGGGCGAATATCGAATATCTGTCGATGGAGCGACCCGACGGCGGCCACGTCGTCGCGATGTTCTTCAGCGTCCAGGTGCGAGACCGCAGGCATCTGGCCAACGTCATGCGCGCGCTGCGCCGTATCCCAGAGGTCAAGCGCGTGACGCGCGCCCGGACCTAGCGACTGACGTCCTGAGGGCCGAAACGAAAACGGCCGGGGTTACCCGGCCGTCTTATTTCGCGGTGCGAGCGAGCTACGCCGTCTGCGGAGCCAGCAAGCGTTGCAGCTCGCCCGACGCATGCATTTCGCGCATGATGTCGCAGCCGCCGACGAATTCGCCGTTGACGTAGAGCTGCGGTACCGTTGGCCAGTTGGAATATTCCTTGATGCCTTGGCGGACCACTGCGTCGGCAAGCACGTTGACCGAAAAGAACTTGTCGACTCCGCACGATTGCAACATCCGCACCGCGGCGTCCGAAAAGCCGCACTGCGGAAACTGCGGCGTGCCCTTCATGTAAAGCACGACCGGATGTCCGGTTACCTGCTCGCGTATCGTATCCTGGATACTCATCGCCTGCTCCGTGGATTCCTGTGCCCCCATTTTACCGCATGCGGGATATAGGACCAAACTGCCGCGGCCTCCTTGCATAGGACCAAACTGCCGCGGCCTCCTTGCATTAGACAATATTCGGGCTGTTGCGGGTCGGCCGCAGCGGCGACTCGCGGCCGCTAGCCCCCGCACGCGGGGGCCCCCTCTCGCTGCTCGCGCCGCTACTCCTTGACTGCACCGGTCAGCCCCGAGACATAGTACTCGACGAAGAACGAATACAGGATCGCCACCGGCAGCGAGCCGAACAGCGCGCCGGCCATCAGCGACCCCCAGTGATAGACGTCGCCTTCGACCAGCTCGGTGACCACACCGACCGGCACCGTTTTGACTTCCGACGACGAGATGAACGTCAGCGCGTAGATGAATTCGTTCCACGACAGGGTGAACGCGAATATGCCGGCGGAAATCAATCCGGGCACCGCCAGCGGCAGGATGATGCGGACCAGTATCTGCAGGCGGCTTGCGCCGTCGATCAGCGCGCATTCCTCGAGCTCGATCGGTATCGTCTTGAAGTAACCCATCAGCAGCCATGTGCAGAATGGAATCAGGAATGTCGGATAGGTGAGTATCAGCGCCAGCCGCGTGTCGAACAGACCGAGCTTGTACACCATTGCCGCGAGCGGAATGAACAGTATCGACGGCGGGACGAGGTAGGCCAGAAAAATGCTCATGCCGACATAGCGCGAGCCGCGGAAGCGCAACCGCTCGATCGCATACGCCGCGAGCACGCTGCAGAAGATCGAGAGGCAGGTCGACACGACCGAAATTACCACCGTATTCCAAAGCCACTCCGGATACGAGGTGTCAAACAGCAGCTTCTTGATGTGATCCAGCGTCGGATGGATGACCCAGAACGGGTTGCCTTCGCGCGAGAGCAATTCCTCGTTGGGCTTGAGCGCGGTGATCGTCATCCAGTAGAAGGGGAACAGCAGCACGATGACGAACGCGGCCAGCGGCAGATAAATGGTCACGATGCGCCGTGGCAGCGACACCAGGTAATTCATGCCCTGCGAATCGACCGCCTCCGGCGTGGCGACTGCGCTGCTCATTTGTCGGCCGCGCCCTGTTGCCAGGCCCGGCGTTGCAGCCCGAAATAGCTGATCAGAATCGCTGCCAGCAGGAACGGCACCATCGCTGTCGCGATCGCTGCGCCCTCGCCGAGGCTGCCTCCGGGGATCGCCCGCTGGTAGGACAGCGTCGCCATCAGGTGGGTCGAATTGAGCGGCCCCCCGCGCGTCAGCACGTAGATCAGCTGGAAGTCGGTGAACGTGAACAGCACCGAGAAGGTCATGACGACCGCGATGATCGGCGTCAGCAGCGGCAGCGTCACGTGGCGGAACTGCTGCCCGGGCGAGGCGCCGTCCAGGCTGGCCGCTTCGTAATACGACGGCGAGATCGTCTGCAATCCCGCAAGCAGGGTGATTGCGACGAACGGCACGCCGCGCCAGATGTTGGCGGCGATCGTGGAAAACCGGGCGTTCCACGGCTCGCCGAGAAAGTCGATGTACTCGTGAATCAGCCCCATTCTCATCAGCGCCCAGCTGATGATCGAGAACTGCGAATCGTAGATCCACCAGAACGCGATCGCCGAGAGCGCCGTCGGGACGATGAACGGCAGCAGCACCATCGCGCGCATCACCGCCTTGAACGGCAGGTGCTTGTTGAGCAGCAGCGCGAGCCAGAGGCCGAGCGCGAACTTGATGATGCTGGCTACCGTCGTATAGAAGAGCGTATTGAACAGCGCCAGGCGCGTGACCGCGTCGCCCCACAGGTACTCGAAGTTCTCCAGGCCGATCCACTCGCCCGGACGGCCGATCTTGGTGTCGGTGAAGCCCAGCCAGGTGCCGAGGCCCAGCGGATAGGTGAGGAAGACCAGCAGCACCAGCGCCGCGGGCATCATGAATATGATGCCCAGCGCGTTGCGGTTGTCCTGCAGTCGGGAGAGCGCTGAACTCAATGGAGGGATTTCCGGAAATCGTAATGCATCTGGAATCTGAATCCGCAATGGCGCCGTCGGCCCGGGCAAATCGTCGGCGCGCCCGCGCGCGTTAACCGGCGCCGCATGGCGCCGTGTTCAACGCGCGCAGATATTGCGTCGCGCCGACGTACCGCATCATCTACGCCGCAGTCGATTCGGCGTGACGCAATATCAAACCTTGTAATAGCGCTCGGCCCGCTTCTGCGCCCGCTCGGCCGCCTCCTTCGGCGACTTCGACCCCGACGCGGCTTCGGCAACCATGTTGACCATGATGAAATCCGCCAGCGCGCCCGCCGACGCGTAGCCCATCTTGCCCGCATACCCGCTCGGCAACATGATCTTCATCGAGTCGCGGTACGGCGTCGCTTTCGGGTCCTTCCACACTGGATGCTTTTCGTAAGCGGTCAGTGCCGGCGTCACGTAGCCGAGGGACGCAGTGACCCACGGATTCACCTGCTCGTCTTCCATCATGAAGCGGAGGAACTCCTTCGCCGCCTTCGGATACTTCGAGTACTTGAAGATCATCTGGTTGAAGAACAGGTTGAACTCCGTCGGCCGCCCGACCGGTCCGATCGGGAAGTTCGAGTGGAAGACGTCGGCCTCGAGCTCCTTGACTTTCGGATCCGTCGCATTCTTCGTCGCGAAGTAGATCGAGATCCCATTGCTGGTAAGCGAGATCTGGCTGTCGAGGAACGCCTTGTTGTTGTTCGGGTCGAGCCACGACAGCGTTCCGGGTACGAACGTCGCGTACAGCTCCTTGGCGTACTCGAGCGCCTTGATCGTTTCGGGGCTGTCGATGACGACCTTGTTGTTCTGGTCGACCATCTTGCCGCCAAACGCCCAGACGACCCAGTTGGTCCACGTGTTGCCATCGCCCGTCGCGTTGCCGAGCGCGAAGCCGACCGGCGTGTTCTTTTCCTTCAACGCCCTGCAAAGCTTCAGGAAGCCGTCGGTGTCCTTCGGCACGGCATCGAAGCCCGCGGCCTTCAGCATGCTGGCGCGATAGACCAGCGCGTTGCCCGCGCAGCCCAGAGGGACCCCAATCCATTTCTTGCCGTCGGGCTTCAGGTACTGGTCGCACACCGGATACCAGCCGCCATATTTGGCTCCGAGATAGGTGCAGACGTCGGTCACATCGACCAGCTTGTCCGGATACAGGTTGGCATCGTCGTTGGTTGAAAGAATGATGTCCGGACCTGCCCCGGTATTCGCCGCGACGGCAGCCTTCGGACGCACGTCCTCCCAGCCTTCGTTGTCGATGCGCACCTCGATGCCGGTTTTCTCGGTGAACTTGGCGACGTTCTTCATATACTGGTCGATGTCGCCCTGAACGAAGCGGCTCCAGCGCAATACGCGCAGCTTCGCGCCTTTCTCCGGCGTATTCCGCCATTGCGCGTTGGCATCCTTGACCCAGATCATCGGCCCCACTGCTGCGGCTGCAGCCACGCCAGCCGAAGTCTTCAGAAATTTGCGGCGTTTGAATTCACTCATCAGCTCCTCCTGGAAAAAATGTGCGCGATCGGTTTAGCGCGTTTTGCTGCGGTTGATTGTTCCGATGATGGTCCGACGTCATCCGTTTTCTGCGACGAGCCGCACACCGCTCTCCGCATCGAATAAATGCGCGCGATCGACATCGGGCGCGAGTGCGACGTGGTCGCCTGCCCTGCAGCTGACGCGGTCGCGCACCAGCGACGTCAATTCCTGTCCATTGAAACGGCAGAAGAGCTGCGTGTCGGCCCCGGTCGGCTCGACGACGACGACTTCCGCCGGCAGGCCGCCGCCGGGCGAAAGCACGCAGTGCTCGGGTCGCATGCCATAGAGCACCGCCTGGCCGTCATTGGCGCGCGCCGACGTGGGCAGCGGTAGCCGGACGCCGCCGTCGAACTCCACGCCAGGCGCCGCGCCGTTGATGCGCGCGACACCGGGCACGAGATTCATCGCCGGCGATCCGATGAAGCCGGCAACGAAGATGTTCACCGGCGTGTCGTACAAATCGAGCGGCGTGCCGGTCTGCTCGACGATCCCGTCGCGCATGACGACGATGCGGTCGGCCATGGTCATCGCCTCGATCTGGTCGTGCGTGACGTAGATCGACGTCGTCTTCAGCCGCTGGTGCAGCTCCTTAATCTCGGTGCGCATCTGCACGCGCAGCTTGGCGTCGAGATTCGACAGCGGCTCGTCGAACAGGAACACCTGCGGGTCGCGCACGATCGCACGCCCCATCGCGACGCGCTGGCGCTGTCCGCCGGACAGCTGCCGGGGATAGCGATCGAGCAATTGCGCAAGGCCCAGGATACCGGCCGCCTTGGCGACGCGGGTCTCGATCTCGTTCTTCGACTGCTTGGCGAGCATCAGCGCGAACGACATGTTGTCGCGCACCGTCATGTGCGGGTAGAGCGCGTAGTTCTGGAACACCATCGCGACGTCGCGCTCCTTCGGAGCGACCTTATTGACGACCCGCGACCCGATCCATATTTCGCCGCCGCTAATTTCCTCGAGGCCGGCGAGCATGCGCAGCAGCGTCGACTTGCCGCAGCCGGACGGTCCGACCAGCACGCAGAACTCGCCGTCGGCAATCTCGATGTCGACGCCGCGAATCACCTGCGTCGATCCGAAGCGCTTTTGAACTGCACGTATGCTGACTGCGGCCAATGCTCTCCTCTCCGTCGCGCCTGATGCGCTCGGATGACCCGGCTACGGGGCGTAGCGCCGGGTCCCTGCGACGACGACGTATTCGGGACGTCCGGTCTTGAGCCACGTGACGATATTCTGTGCTGCCTTGCGCCGCAATTCAGTCTCCGCTTGCACGCTGTAGAACGCGGCATGCGGCGTCAGGATCACCTTCGGGTGGCCGAGCAGCCGGCTATCGGCGGCAACGGGCTCGACCGGCAGGACATCCAGCGCGGCGCCGGCAAGTATTCCACTATCGACAGCGGCAAGCAAATCGTCGACGTCGACCAGCGCGCCGCGCGCGGTATTGACCAGGTACGATCCCGGCCGCATCCGCGACAGCATCGTTGCGTCGACGATGCTCCGGGTTTCATCGTTGAGCGGCACGTGCAGGCTGACGAGATCGCACTGTTCGAACAGATTCGCCAAGGCCGCACGTTCGACATACGCCGGGAAATCGCCGTCGATCAGGTACGGATCGCAGGCGACGACGCGCCGGAAGACATTGCGCGACACATGCGCCATGCGCTTGCCGATACGGCCCAGGCCGACGATGCCGAGGGTAAGCTCGCTGGCGCGGCGAATCCTGCCCGACGACAGATAATGCCAGTGACCTCCGGCGATATCGCGGTTATAGGCGACGACGTTGCGGATCAGCGCGAGCCCCAGCGCGAGGGCATGCGTGGCCACTTCGCCGACGCCGTAATCGGGCGAGTTCGCAAGCCACACCCCGTATTTCGCGCAGGCTGCGGTGTCGATCGTGTCGTAGCCTGCGCCGATGCGGCTGATGATGCCCAGCCGCGGCAACTGCGCGAGCGCGCGCTCGCCGACGGGCGCATACTGGACCAAGAAGGCATCGAAGTTCGTGCCTGCCGCGAGCACCTCGTCTTCGGTCGTGCACTGCGCGACGGCAAGCTCGGCGCCGGCCCTGCCGAACAGCTCGCGTTCGAGCGCCAGGTCTTCGTAATTCTGGTCGGTGATCAGGACGCGCGCCATCGGGATCCGCCGAGATGCTGACGAGCGCTGGGAGGCGCTCCGGGCCGCAAACGGTACGTCGGTATCGATGATTGGTCAATTGGCTTTACCGCTCGAGCCGGCCGCTATAATCGCGTGCGTCGTCCGGACTCCTCCGGCGACTCCCCTGGAATCCGCCGATGCTGTTACCAACGACGATCGCCGGCAGCCTGCCCAAGCCCGCGTGGCTTGCGCCCCCGAACCAGCTGTGGGCGCCATGGCTGCTCGAGGGATCGCTATTGGAGGAAGGCAAGCGCGACGCCGTGCGTCTGGCGGTCGCCGATCAGGAACGTGCCGGCATCGATATCGTGACCGACGGCGAGCAAACAAGGCGTCACTTCGTCACGACGTTCATCGAGAGCCTCGAAGGCGTCGACTTCCAGCACCGTAAGACCGTCAGGATCCGCGATCGCTACGATGCCGACGTGCCGGTCGTCACCGGTCCGATCGCGCGCCGTCGCCCGGTCTTCGCCGAGGACGCCGGCTTCCTGAGGAGCCTCACCCGGCTGCCGATCAAGTACACCCTTCCCGGACCGATGACCGCCGTCGACACGCTCTACGACGCCCACTACGGCAGCCGGGAAAAGCTGGCCTGGGCGTTTGCCGAAATCCTCAACGAAGAGGCGCTCGCGATCGAGGCGGCCGGCGTCGATGTCATCCAGTTCGACGAGCCGGCTTTCAATGTCTACTTCGACGAGGTCCGCGATTGGGGCATCGCCGCGCTCGAGCGGGCGGCGCAGGGCTTGGCCTGCCGTACGGCGGTGCACATCTGCTACGGCTATGGCATCAAGGCGAACAACGACTGGAAAAAGAGCCTGGGCAATGAATGGCGCCAGTACGAAAAAACCTTCCCCCTGCTGGCTCGATCCCGGCTCGGACAGGTTTCGCTCGAATGCGCCAATTCGCATGTGCCGCTGGAATTGATCGGCCTGCTGGACGGCAAGGACGTCCTGGTCGGAGCCATCGACGTCGCCAGCGACCGGATCGAGACGGCCGACGAGGTCGCCGCAATCATCCGCGCCGCGCTCGACTATGTCAGGCCGGATCGGTTGCTGCCCTGCACCAATTGCGGGATGGTCCCGCTGGCCCGGGATGTCGCCCGCGGCAAGCTGGCCGCGCTGGCCGAAGGCGCCGCCCGCGTCCGGGCAGAGCTTGGAAAGTGACGTATTTGTACAACAAACGGGGAGGGTTTCGGACCGATAAGGGTTTGACCCCGCAAGGGATACTGCGTATAGTCCGCTTCGTGTTTTGTTTCAAGTACTAAAGCACGACCTGTCCGGCTGCTCGCTGTCGCCGAATCGCCGTACTTCCCTGTCCTTGAGATCGAAACATAGGCCGGGTTCGACCCGATTATTTTTTGTTTTGAAGGATTGGTAAAAATGGCAACTGGAACAGTGAAGTGGTTTAACGACGCCAAGGGTTTCGGCTTTATTACGCCGGATGGCGGCGGAGAAGACCTGTTTGCGCACTTCTCGGCGATCAACATGCCGGGCTTCAAGTCGCTCAAGGAAGGCCAGAAAGTGTCGTTCGAAGTGACGACGGGCCCGAAGGGCAAGCAGGCGTCGAATATCCAAGCAGTCTGACGTTAGGCTTTAGTGCACCAGAGAAAGGCCGGGCATCGCCCGGCCTTTTTTTTCGCTGCGAGGCAACGCGGCATGGCCTCAATGGGCCGCCGGGTCCAGCCGCGAGAGGGTAAGGCTTTCGGCGCCTCCGCCCCACCAGATGCGGCCGAGAATCGCCCCCAGCAGCGTCCAATACAGGATCGCATTGCCGAAGACCATCAGGTCATTGGTCGAATTCTTCACCAGCATCGCCAGCACCAGCGCGATCGCGGCCGCGGCCCAGGCCTTCTCGCGCTCGCCCCGCGCTCGGGCACACATCACCGCAAGACTTAGCAGGCGAACGTGCAGCCAGGTCCAGATCGCGAGGCCCACCAGGCCAACCTGCAAGGCCAGGCTCAGCAGCACGTTGTGTGCGTGCGCAAAGGCCTGGCGGTCGATGCGCTTGAGGTCCTCGCTTAGCGCGAGGTCGTAGGTCCTCGACGGCACCGATCGTCCGAATCCGACGCCCAGCCAGGGGTGCCGCTTGGCGAGATCGTAGTAGACGGCCCAGATCGCCGGACGCGAGTCGCTGGCGATCATTTCCAGCGCCGCGCTCCGGTCGTACGGCTGTTGCTCGGGCAGGCGCAAGCGCGAAATCAGTTCGAGGCTGATCGCCGAGACGACCAGGCCGACGCAGACCGCCACGAGCACCGGGCGTACATGCAGCCTTCCGCGAAGCAATCCGAACACGATCAGCAGGCATGGCAGCGAAATGCACAGAGAAACGAACAGCGTCCGGCTTTCACTCATCAGCCCGAGGCCGGCAAAGGCGACGAGCCAGGCGGCCGAGGCCCAGCGCACCGAGGCGCGGGTCGACGTCAGCGCGACGACGAACAGCGGCACCGCGAGGAATGCGATGTAGGTACTCGAGTCGACCGCCTCGCCCGCTTTCCATGCGAGCCAGCCAAGCACGCCGGGCGCGGCTGATTCCATTCCCGGCTCGACCGGCGTTACGGCCGCAGCGAAGGTCGTCGTCAGCGATATGACGGTGCCTACCGCGGCGCCGAGAGTCAGCGCGAGCCTGCCGTTACGCGATCGGACCAGCATGAAGCTGATCAGGAACAGGACGAACGGATACAGAAGGTCGGTGCGAAACGCCCGAAACGAGACCGTCGGGTAGTCGGACCAGGCGATCGAGAGCGCGGCGAATGCCAGCCAGACGAGGCAAGGCAACAGGACCGGATTGTCCTTCCACAGCTCAGCCCGGTAGTGGAACAGCGCGGCCGCCGCGGCCATGCCGACGAGGGCATTGCGCATGCCGGTCACATGCGCGAGCGGCAGGATGGCGACCAGAATGGTCATCAGCACGCAAAGCGTGCGGAACGCGTAGCCATCCTCTCCCAGCCGCTGGTACGGCGCTGCCATGGTCATTGCGGATGCCGGCATGGAAGGACTGGGCTTAAAACGAAATTGGTGGCCAAGGGCGGAATTGAACCACCGACATACGGATTGTCAGCCGAGGTCAAGAGCTACGCTCGACTTCGCCATGGCCTGTCAGTGTACGACGGATCAAGTACTTAGTCGAACCTGGCTGCTCTAGACTTGCCGTGCTTAACTGACGTTAGCGTCAGCCGACTGTTGCATACTGCTGGCGGATGAGAAAACGTTTGATGGCTGCAGCCTAGTATCGCGTGTCGCGAAATACGAGCGACAGCTCGGCGCCGGATTCAGAATGCATAACATCAAGGTTCACTTTACATGGGAATGTTTCGACGCGAAGTTCTTTTCGGCCACTTCGTGGAGGGTACGCCTATGCCAATAGAGTAGCGACTCGATATGAGTAGTAGCAGGGATAAGGTCAAAAGTCCCCAGTTAGAAAGCGTGGGCACATTCACTGCAGCCACCACCGTCGTATTGGTCAGACTGAACATCACCGGCGTGACCACGGCCACCATACTTGCCGCCACGTTGTAACCGCCGGCTATGGCGTTGGCAGTGAACGGCGCCGCCGCCACGCCCGATGCATTGGTCGCCACCGTGATCGTCGCCGTGCTGTTGGAGAACACACCCGAAGCACCCGAGCCCGGCGCCGTGAACGTCACATTGACGCCCGCC
>DASYJB010000141.1:0-22071 GCA_035996965.1 Casimicrobiaceae bacterium
GGCGGCGGCATCGCCAATACGTTCATCCTCGCGGTCGGCGGCCGGATCGGCAAGTCGCTCGCGGAGGCCGATCTCGCCGATGAGGCCAAGGCGATTCTCGACGCCTTTCCAGGCAAGGTCCCGATTCCGATCGACGCCGTCGTGGCCAAGGAGTTTTCGGCGACCGCGACGCCTGCCTTGAAGGCCATCGCCGACGTCGCCGACGACGACATGATCCTCGACATCGGGCCGCAGACGGTGGCGGCGCTGAAGGCGATCATCGCCCAGGCCGGCACCATCGTCTGGAACGGCCCGGTCGGCGTATTCGAGTTCGATGCTTTCGGCGAAGGGACGTGCGAGCTCGCACACGCGATCGCCGATTCGAAGGCGTTTTCGATCGCCGGCGGAGGCGACACGTTGGCCGCGATCGCGAAGTACGGCGTCGCCGACCGCATCGGCTACATCTCGACCGGCGGCGGCGCGTTTCTCGAGTTTCTCGAAGGCAAGACGCTTCCCGCCGTCGCAATCCTCGAGCAGCGCGCGGCGCGCTGAACCGCGGCAACTATGCCGATCCTTTTATAGCGAGACCCTCGATGCAACGCTCGACCAAAATAGTCGCCACGCTCGGGCCGGCCAGCAGCTCCGCCGACGTGCTGACGCGAATGCTCGCTGCCGGCGTCGATGTCGTACGGCTGAATTTTTCGCATGGCACCGCGGCGGACCACGAGGAGCGCGCGCGCATGGTGCGCGATTCGGCGCGATCGCTGGGCCGCGAGGTCGCGATCATGGCGGATCTGCAGGGCCCGAAGATCCGCATCGGCAAGTTCGCCGCCGGCAAGGTCGTGCTCAAGCCGGGCCAGCAATTCACGCTCGACGCCGCGCGGGACCTGGGCGACGAGGAAGGCGTCGGCCTCGATTACAAGGAGCTGACCCACGACGTCGCGCCCGGCGTCATCCTGCTGCTCAACGACGGGCTGATCCGCCTGCGCGTCGAGTCGGTCCGCGGCACCGCGATCGTCACGCGCGTCGAGGTCGGCGGCGCTCTGTCGAACAACAAAGGCATCAACCGCATGGGCGGCGGCCTGACGGCGCCCGCGCTGACGGCCAAGGACATGGACGACATGAAGACCGCGGTCGCGATCGACGCGGAATACCTGGCCGTTTCCTTTCCGAAGAACAAGGAAGACATGTACATGGCGCGCCAGCTGCTGCGCGCCGCCGGAGGCAGGGCATTCCTGATCGCCAAGATCGAACGGGCCGAGGCGATCAACGCGCTGGAAGAGATCATCGATGCGTCCGACGGCATCATGGTTGCCCGCGGCGACCTGGCGGTCGAAGTGGGCAACGCGACCGTTCCCGGCCTGCAGAAGCGGATGATCAAGCTCGCCCGCGAGCGCAACAAGCTGACGATCACCGCGACGCAGATGATGGAGTCGATGATCGAGAATCCGGTGCCGACCCGCGCCGAGGTGTCCGATGTCGCCAACGCAGTCCTCGACGGGACCGACGCGGTGATGCTCTCGGCCGAGACCGCCTCCGGCCGGTACCCGGTCGAGACGATCGAGTCGATGAGCCAGATCTGCGCCGAGGCGGAGAAGACCGAGTCGAACGAGCTCGATCGTGATTTTCTCAATCGAACCTTCACGCGAATCGATCAGTCGATCGCGATGGCGGCGCTGTTCACCGCCTACCATCTGAAGGTCAAGGCGATTGCCGCGCTGACGCAGTCGGGATCGACGGCGTTGTGGATGTCCCGGCATAACTGTGGCTGCCCTATCTTCGCACTGACGCCGGAGGTGTCCTCGCAGCGCAGGATGGCGCTTTATCGCAACGTCCAGCCGCTGTACCTCGAGCAGGGCGAGGATCGCGACGCGGTGCTGCGCGCCGCCGAGGATCTGCTGGTTGCCCGCGGGCAGGTCCAGCGCGGCGACCTGATCGTGCTGACGATCGGCGAGCCGATGGGCAAGTCCGGCGGCACCAACGCGATCAAGATCGTCCGGGTCGGCGACCTTCGCTGAACGCCGGGCGTTCGGCAGCGCTCTACCTCCGCTCCGACGGCCGCGCGCAGGCAGCCGTGCTAGCCTGAAGCTTAACTAACCGGCTAGGCGCTTATGAAGACAGCTGCGACGTCTTCGGTGCGGTCGCCTCGCACCGTGGTCCGGCCCGTGCGCGACGCCGAGCGCACGAAGGCGACGATACTCGCGGCGGCAGTCCGCGAATTCGCCCGGCACGGCCTGGGCGGCGCCCGCGTCGATCGCATCGCCAAGCTGGCCGGATCGAACAAGCGCATGCTCTATTACTATTTTTCGAGCAAGGAAAAGCTCTTCCTCGCGGTGCTCGAAAAAACCTACGCCGACATCCGAACCGCCGAACAGGCGCTGAATCTGCTCGACGCGTCTCCGACCGAGGGCGTGCGCAGGCTGATCGAGTTCACATGGCAATATTTCATTGCGCACCCGGAATTCCTGACGCTGCTCAACAGCGAAAATCTGCACCAGGCGCGTCATTTGAAGCGGTCGAAGCGGGTCCGCGAGATGAATTCGCCGCTGATCGAGACGCTCGGGACGCTTCTGGCTCGCGGACGGCGCGACGGCTCGTTCCGCTCCGGCGTCGATCCGCTGCAGCTCTACATTTCGATTGCGTCGCTCAGCTACTTCTTCCTGTCGAACAGGCATACGCTGGCCCAGGTGTTCGGGCCGGCGCTGTTCTCGGCTGCGCAGCGTGAGGCCCGCCTCGAGCACATGACCGCGCTGGTGCTCGGCTACCTCGCCCGGCCGCACGCCGGCACGGCGGCCCGGCGTTGACAGCGCGAGCGGACGACCTTAGAGTATTAACCAACTAGTTACATAAGTCTGCAAACCGGGCTTGTCCGGGAGGAGCGCAAAGAGATGGCCGTTGCCCGTTCATGGATCCGGCGCGGACTCGAATCGCAGGTCGCGCGGCCGGTTTTGCTCATCGTTGCGATTTTCGTCCTGTGGGAATTGGTGATTCGCGTCTTCCGGATCCCGCCGTACCTGATTCCGGCGCCGCTGGCGGTCGCCAAGATGCTGGTCGCCGAGTGGCCCAGGCTGTGGCAAAACGGCCTCTTTACCGCGTACGCGACGCTTGGGGGGTTCGCCTTGTCGATCATCATCGGCATACCCATCGCAATGGTCATCGCGTATTCGCGCCTGGTCGAGAGTTACGTCTACCCGCTGCTGGTCTTTTCGCAGAGCGTGCCGAAAATCGCCATCGCCCCGCTGTTCGTCGTCTGGTTCGGCTTCGGCATATTTCCGAAGGTCATTTCGGCGTTCCTGCTCGGTTTTTTCCCGGTCGTCGTCGCTACGGTGATGGGATTCAAATCGATCGAGCCCGATATGATCGACCTGGCCCGCTCGATGCGGGCGTCGCGCTGGCAGATGTTCATCAAGTTCAGCCTGCCGCAGGCGCTCCCCAGCATCTTCAGCGGCCTCAAGGTTTCAGCGACGCTGGCCGTCGTCGGCGCGGTCGTCGGCGAATTCGTCGGATCGAATTCGGGGATTGGGTATGTGCTGCAGATCGCCAACGGCAACTTCGATCTGCCGCTGATGTTCGCGGCGTTGTTCGTCCTGTCGATGATGGGAGTGATCCTGTTCGCGCTGGTCGACCTCGCCGAGAAGCTGATGATTCCCTGGCACCAGTCGAGGCGGCCCGATGCGATGGGCGCGACCGCCTGAGTGTCCGATTCCGCCGACTATTCACCGCAAGGAGGAGCTGATGAAACTGCTGCTGAGGTCACTCGCGATCGCAGGGATCGCGCTGTTTTTTGGCGCCGGCACCGTCCAGGCGCAAACCAAGGACAAGGTCGTCCTGCTGCTTAACTGGTATCTGTACAGCGAGCATGCGCCGTTCTTTCTCGGCAAGGAGCGCGGCTACTACGACCAGGAAGGCATCGATCTCGACATCCAGGAAGGGCGCGGTTCGGGCGTTTCGGTCCAGGCGGTCGCCGCCAACACGGCGACGTTCGGCTATGTCGACGTTGCAACGATGATCAAGGCGTCGGCCAAAGGCGCGCCGGTCAAGGCCGTTGGCGTCGCACTGCAGCTTTCGCCGATGTCGGTCATGGGGTTCGCCGACAAGAATATCCGCACGCCCAAGGACATCGTCGGCAAGACGGTCGCGATAACCCCGGGCGACTCGATGTCCCAGATCTGGCCACTGTTCCTGAAGAAGACCGGCCTGAACGAATCCGAATTCAAGACGGTCTCGGGCGACGCGCAGACCAAGCTCAACGCGGTGATGAACGGCCAGGCGGACCTGCTGCTGGGCTATGTGATGGACCAGGCGATCAAGCTGCAGGACGCGACGCATAAGGCCGTCCATCCGATCCGCTTCGCCGACTACGGCGTCAACCTGATCAGCTCCGGCATCATCGCCAATACGTCGACGCTGAAGGACAAGCCCGACATGGTGCGCCGCTTCCTGCGCGCGACGACCAAGGCGATGGAGGAATCGGAAAAGAATCCGGAGGCAGCCGTCGACGCGATGCTCAAGGCGAATCCGAAAGCCGGTGTGCGCGAGACGCTGATCATCGGTCTCAAGCAGACGACGGCGCTTTATCACACCAAGGAAACGGCCAAGCAGCGGCCGCTGCGCGCGTCGATGGCCAACGTCGGCGAATCGCTCGACCTCCTGGCGCAGTACGGCGGACTCGATCCGGCGACCAAGGGCAAAGCCGAGGATTGGGTCACGCTCGACTACCTTCCCTGATGCGGTGATGGCCGGCGGCGCCGTCGAGCCCGGCAAGGCGCGCGCACGGACGCTGATCCGTGCGCGCGGCGTGGCCAAGTCGTACCGGACCGGCGACGGCGAAGTCGAATCGCTGCGGCCACTCGAATTCGAGGTCGGCGAAGGCGAGTTCGTTTCGGTCGTCGGTCCCAGCGGTTGCGGCAAAAGCACGCTGCTCAAGCTGATCGCGGGCCTGCTGCCGGCGTCCCGCGGCTCGATCGAGATCGGCGGCGCGACCGTCGATGGCCCGCCGCCCGGCATCGGCATCGTCTTCCAAAGCCATGTGCTGCTGCCGTGGCGTACGGTGCTGGCCAACATCCTGCTGCAGGCGGAGGTGCGCCGCCTGCCGCGCGAGCAGAGCCTCGCTCGCGCCCGCGAGCTGGTCGCGATGGTCGGCCTCGAAGGCTTCGAGAACAAGTTTCCCTGGCAGCTGTCCGGCGGCATGCAGCAGCGCGCGTCGATCTGCCGCGCGCTGGTGCACGATCCGACGATCCTGCTGATGGACGAGCCTTTCGGCGCACTGGACGCGATGACGCGAGAAAAGATGAACCTCGAATTGCAGCGCATCTGGGCCGCCGCGAAGAAGACGGTGCTGCTGATCACGCACAGCATTCCGGAATCGATATTCCTGTCGGACAGGGTGCTGGTGATGAGCGAGCGCCCCGGCTCGATCGCAGCAATCTACGAGGTCGAGCTGCCGCGCCCGCGCACGCTGGCGATGATGGGCAGCCCGGAATTCGCCGTGCTCGCGCAGACGATCCGGGCGCATTTCTATTCCAAAGGCCTGCTCGACGTCTAGGCCGTTGCCGGTCGACGCGAGCCCTTCGCCATCGTGCAGCCGAGCTTCAGCATCGTCGCGATCGAGCTGTATG
Source organism: Casimicrobiaceae bacterium (assembly GCA_035996965.1). GTDB lineage: Bacteria > Pseudomonadota > Gammaproteobacteria > Burkholderiales > Casimicrobiaceae > PALSA-1003. The sequence continues at coordinate 5,598 of DASYJB010000141.1, forward strand.
AGCGGCCGGTTCGCTTTCGCCTGCCGTTTCGCTTCGGCGCCGCGACCGTGAGAGAGGCGCCGCAGGCGTTCGTCCGGGCGCGCATACGCATCGCGAGCGGCGGGCGGAACGACGGGGCCACCGGCGCTGCCGCCGAGCTGATGATTCCCAAATGGTTCGACAAATCGCCGCAGCGGTCGAATGCCGACAACATCGCCGACCTGAGGATGGCGCTGACCGCCGCGACCGCGGCGTACACCTCGCAGAGTCGTCCATTGACCGCGTTCGGCCACGACGCCGAGCATTACCGCGCGATCATCGACGCCGGTAAAGCCGCGGGCCTGAACGCGCTGACCGCAAGCTATGGAGGGGCGCTGATCGACCGCGCGCTGCTCGATGCGCTCTGCCGCGCGCTCGATGTCTCGTTTGCTGACGCGATCCGGGCCAATCTCGCCGGCATGGACGCGCGCCTGACTCCCGATCTCGCCGGGTTCGACCTCGACCGATTTCTGCGCGGCCTGGAAGCGCGACCGGCGATCGCCGTGCGGCACACGGTCGGTATCCTCGACCCGCTCGACGCGGGCGACGATCCGCAGCGTCCGAACGACGGCCAGCCGGCCACGCTGGAAGACGTGATCGCCGCGTACGGCCATCGCTATTTCAAGATCAAGCTCTCCGGCGACGTCGAGGCCGACGTTTCGCGACTGATTCGGATCGCATCGGTCCTCGACCGGCTGCCCTGGTACGCGGTGACGCTCGACGGCAACGAGCAATTCGAAGGCGTGGCGGCTGCGGACGATTTCTGGCGCCGCGTCGGCGCGACACGCTCGCTCGATCGCCTTGCCGCCGTCACACTGTATCTCGAACAGCCGCTGCCGCGCGCGGCGACGCTGACGACCGATGTCTCGCCGCTCGACTCGTCGCTGCCTTTGCTGATCGACGAATCCGATGCGACGCTCGACGCTTTCCCGTTGGCGCGGCGCTGCGGCTATCGCGGCGTCTCCAGCAAGAGCTGCAAGGGATTCTACAAATCGCTGCTTAACGCCGCGCGCTGCGCCCAGGCAAACGCGGTCCCGGGGCCGAGAGCCTTTCTGTCCGGAGAGGACCTGACCGCACAGGCCGGTCTTGCCGTCCAGCAGGACCTGGCGCTGGTCGGCCTGCTCGGCCTCACGCATGTCGAGCGCAATGGTCATCACTACGTCGATGGCTTCGCCGGGCAAGGCGCCGGCGCAGCCGAGCAACAGGCGTTCCTCGCCGCGCATCCAGTGCTCTACCGCAACGACGGTGGCAATGTCCGCCTGGCGATACGCGACGGAATGGTCGACCTGAGCTCGCTCGCCGCCCCCGGCTTCGCCTCGCGCGGCGAGCCCGACTGGACATCGATGACGCCGCTGTCCGCGGTGGCGCCGGTCGCATCCGCGGTTGTGCGATGAACTACGCGACACCACCGTCTTCTGGAGATTGAACGTGGAAACCGTACGACTCGGCATCATCATGAACGGCGTCACCGGCCGCATGGGCACCAATCAGCATCTGGTGCGCTCGATTTGCGCGATCCGTGCGCAAAGCGGTGTCGCGCTGGCCGATGGCCGCCGTGTCATGCCCGATCCGATCCTGGTCGGACGCAATCCCGACAAGCTCGAGCAGCTGGCGCGCGAGCACGGCGTCGCGCGCTGGACGACCGATCTCGCCGCGGCGCTCGCCAACCGCGATGACACGCTGTATTTCGATTCGGCGTCGACCGGCTTGCGGCCGCAGCTGATCGAGCAGGCGATCGCGGCCGGCAAGCATATCTACACCGAAAAGCCGGTGGCGCCGACCCTGGCGCAGGCGCTCGAGCTTTGCGCGTCGGCGCGCCGCGCCGGAATCAAGCACGGCGTCGTTCAGGACAAGCTCTGGCTGCCGGGCCTGCTGAAGCTCAGGATGCTGGTCGCCTCCGGCTTTTTCGGACGCATCCTGTCGGTCCGCGGCGAGTTCGGCTATTGGGTGTTCGAAGGCGACTGGCAGCCGGCGCAGCGCCCCTCCTGGAATTATCGCAAGGAAGACGACGGCGGCATCATCATCGACATGCTCTGCCACTGGCGCTACGTGCTCGACAACCTGTTCGGCAAGGTCAAGAGCGTTTCGTGCCTCGGCGCGACGCATATCCCGAAGCGCTGGGACGAGAGCGGGCGCCCGTACGAGGCGACGGCCGACGACGCCGCCTATGCGACCTTCGAGCTCTCCGGCGCAGACGGGCCGGTGATCGCGCAAATCAACAGCTCGTGGACGACGCGCGTGCGGCGCGACGACCTGGTCACGTTTCATGTCGACGGCACCCTCGGTTCCGCGGTCGCCGGGCTGACCGACTGCTGGACGCAAGCGCGCGCCAATACGCCGAAGCCGGTGTGGAATCCCGACGTGCCGCAGGCGATCGATTTTTTCGCCAGCTGGCAGAAGGTTCCGAACAATCAGTTTTACGACAACGCGTTCAAGGTCGAATGGGAATTGTTCATCCGGCACCTGTTTGAAGACACGCCGTTCCAGTGGGACCTGCTCGAAGGCGCCAAGGGCGTGCAGCTCGCCGAGCTCGGCCTCAAAAGCTGGGCCGAGCGCCGCTGGATCGACGTGCCGGACCTCGAGGCCGGCGGGTGACCGCGATGCAACGCATCAGGCTGCCGCGTGGCGACGGTTCGCTGCACGAATACACGATGCGCGCCGCATCGGTGTGGATGCCGCCGGCGCCGGGCACCCGCTTCAATCGCGTTGCCTACGCGGCCGCCCACGTCGTCGCCGATCCGCTGTCGCGCGCCGACCCATGGCTGCAACCGGCGATCGACTGGGACGCTACGCTCGCTTACCGGCAATATCTGTGGTCGCTGGGTCTCGGTGTCGCCGAGGCGATGGACACCGCGCAGCGCGGCATGGGCCTCGACTGGCCGGCCTCGCTCGAGCTGATCGACCGCTCGCTCTCCGCGGCGCGGGCAACGCCTGGCGCGGTGATCGCCTGCGGCGCCGGCACCGACCATCTCGAGCCGCGGCCGACGACGACGATCGCCGATGTGATCGCCGCGTACGAGCTCCAGTGCGAGGCAGTGGAAAGCCGCGGCGGTCGCATCATACTGATGGCGAGCCGCGCGCTGGCCGCGTGCGCGCGCTCGCCCGACGATTATGGCCGGGTGTACGAGCGCATTTTGAGCGGGCTGCGCCAACCGGCGATCCTGCACTGGCTCGGCGACATGTTCGACCCCGCGCTCGCCGGCTACTGGGGTCATGCCGACCTGGATCGCGCCACCGAAGTCTGCCTCGATGTGATCGGCCACAACGCCGGCAAGATCGACGGCATCAAGGTTTCGCTGCTCGACAAGCACCGCGAAATCGCGCTCCGCCGCCGACTGCCCGCGGGTGTCCGCATGTACACCGGCGACGATTTCAACTTCGCCGAGTTGATCGCCGGCGACTCCGCCGGCTATTCGGACGCCCTGCTGGGCATCTTCGACCCGATCGCGCCTGCGGCCGCGGCGGCGCTGGCCGCGCTGGCCGCGGGGAATCGCGCGCAATTCGATGCGATCCTCGCGCCGACCGTGCCCTTGTCGCGCCATGTGTTCGCCGCGCCGACACGCTTCTACAAAACGGGCGTCGTCTTCCTCGCCTGGCTCAACGGCAGGCAGACCCATTTCGTCATGGTCGGCGGCCAGCAAAGCGCGCGCAATCTCACGCACCTGGTCGAGCTTTTCCGCCTTGCCGACGCCGCGGGACTGTTCGCCGATCCGCCGCTGGCCCGGGCCCGGATGCAGACCTTGCTGGCGCTGCACGGGTACGATGGCTGACCCGCTCCAGGCGCTCGAACCCGGTATCGGACAGATCGCTCGATGAACCCACCCGATTCGAATCTGCTGTCGATCAACACCGCGACGGTCCGCGCGCAGTGGAGCCTGCCCGAGATCGTCGCCGGTTGCGCGCGGCGCGGCATCCGAAGCATCGCGCCCTGGCGCGACCAGGTCGCCGCCGCCGGACTCAAGGAGTCGGCTCAGCGCATACGCGATGCCGGCCTCGCGCTGTCCGGCTATTGTCGGGGCGGCATGTTCCCGGCACTGGATCGCGGCGGCAGGCGCGCGGCGCTCGACGACAACAAACGCGCGGTCGACGAGGCGCTGACCCTCGGTGCGCCGTGCCTGGTTCTGGTCGTCGGCGGGCTGCCGAAGGACAGCGCCGGCCGGCCAGCGTCGAAGGATCTGGCCAGCGCGCGCGAAATGGTGCGCGACGGGATCGGCGAGCTGCTCGAGTACGCGCGGCCCGGCGGCATGCCGTTGGCGATCGAGCCCTTGCATCCGATGTACGCAGCCGACCGCGCCTGCGTCAACACGATCTCGCACGCCAATGATCTGTGCGACGAGCTGGGCGCAGGCGTCGGCATCGCCGTCGACGTCTACCACGTCTGGTGGGACCCGAAGCTCCGGAGCGAGATCGAGCGGGCCGGCGGGCACTCGGGACGCCTGCTGGCGTTCCACATCTGCGACTGGCTGGTGCCGACCGCCGACCTCCTGCTCGATCGCGGCATGATGGGCGACGGCGTGATCGATATCCCGCTGATCCGGTCCTGGATGGAGTCGGCCGGCTACCGCGGCGCGCACGAAGTGGAGATCTTCTCGGCCGGCAACTGGTGGAAGAAGGACCCCGACGAGGTGCTGATCACCTGCATCGAGCGGCACCGGACGGTTTGCTGAAGTGGTCGGTCGGGGCGGGCTCCGGCACAACCGAATCCGCGGTAAAATAATTGGTCCAACAAAGGTTCATCTCAGGAGTCCGCCATGCCACTCGTCTCCATGCGCCAGCTGCTCGACCACGCTGCCGAGCACGATTACGGACTGCCCGCCTTCAACGTCAACAATCTGGAGCAGGTCCAGGCGATCATGTCCGCTGCGGCCGAAACCGACAGCCCGGTGATCATGCAGGCGTCGGCGGGAGCGCGCAAATATGCGGGAGAGATTTTCCTGCGCCATCTGATCGAAGCCGCGGTCGAGAGCTATCCCAACATCCCTATCGTCATGCACCAGGATCACGGTCAGTCGCCGGCGGTGTGCGAATCGGCGATGCGGCTCGGCTTTTCCAGCGTGATGATGGACGGCTCGCTCAGGGAGGACGGCAAGTCGATCGCCGACTACGACTACAACCTCAACGTGACCAAGAAAGTCGTCGAGGAAGCCCATGCGCTGGGCGTCACCGTCGAAGGCGAGCTGGGATGCCTTGGCTCGCTCGAAACCATGAAGGGTGACAAGGAAGACGGACACGGCGCCGAGGGCACGATGACCCGCGAGATGCTGCTGACCGATCCCGATCAGGCAGCCGATTTCGTCCAGTCGACCCAGCTCGACGCGCTGGCGATCGCGATCGGCACCAGCCATGGCGCGTACAAGTTTTCGCGCAAACCGACCGGCGACATCCTGGCGATCGATCGCATCAAGGAAATCCACGCACGCATTCCCAATACGCACCTGGTGATGCACGGCTCGTCGTCAGTGCCGCAGGAGCTGTTGCAGCTGATCCGCGAAAACGGCGGGCAGATGAAGGAAACGTACGGCGTTCCGGTCGAGGAGATCCAGGAAGGGATCCGGCACGGCGTGCGCAAGGTCAATATCGACACCGACATCCGGCTGGCGATGACCGGCGCGATCCGCAAGTTCTTCGCCGAGAACCCGTCGAAGTTCGACCCTCGCGAGTACCTGAAGCCGGCGATGCTGGCCGCGAAAGCGATCTGCGTCGCGCGCTATCAGCAGTTCGGCTGCGCCGGCAAGGCTTCGCTGATCAAGCCGGTGCCTCTGCAGAAGATGGCCGCCCGCTACAAGAGCGGCGAGCTGCGTCAGATTGTGAACTAGGAATGTCGGGCGGCGGCGCTCACCAGGTCGCGATCATCGCGACCACTGCCGCCGCCATCGTTCCGGTCGCGAGCCACCCCAGCGCCTTGAGCGGCCGCGTCACCGTGAACGCGCCCATGACTTTGGGGTCGTCCGCCAGCAGCATCATCACGACCATGATCGGCACGGCGATGACGCCGTTGATCACCGCCGCCCAGAACAGCGCCCGGATCGGGTCGATCGGCGAAAAGTCCAGTGCGACGCCGCCCAACGTCGCCAGTGCGATGATCGTGTAGAACTCGCGCGCCTCGAGGAGCTTCAGATCGAGGCCGCGCTTCCATTCGAACGTCTCGGCGACCGCGTAGGCAGCCGATCCGGCGAGCACCGGCACGGCGATCATTCCGGTGCCGATGATCCCCAGCGAAAACAACACAAAGCTGAAGTCGCCCGCCAGCGGCCGCAAGGCGCTCGCCGCTTGCGCGGATGTCTGGATGTCAGTGATGCCCGCCACATTCAGGGTCGCGGCCGTGCCGAGGATGATGCAGAAGGCGACGATGTTGGAGAACGCCATCCCGAGGTAGGTATCGATCTTGATCCGCTGCAGGTGCTCGGCGGCGCCTTCGGGCGCATGCGCCAGCGCGCCGGCGGCCGGATCGGCGTTGAGCTCCTCGACCTCCTGCGAGGCCTGCCAGAAAAACAGGTACGGACTGATCGTCGTGCCGAATACGGCGACGATCACCGTCAGGTATGCCCCGGTCAGCGCGAAATGGGGGCGCACCGCGTGCGCCGCCACTTCGCGCCAGGGAATGTGTATCGTCAGCACCAGAACGACGTACGAGAGCAGGGCCAGGGTCAGCCACTTGAGGTAGCGGACATAGCGTTGGTAGGAGAGGAAGACTTGCAGCAGCAGGCAGCTGACCCCGATGAAGACCGCGTGCGCATGCGGCGGTCCGCCGACGACCAGGTTCAGCGCCTCGCCCATCGCGGCGATGTCGGCGGCGATGTTGATCGTGTTGGCGAAGACGAGCAGCGCGACGATGCCGTAGAGAATCGGCCGCGAAAAATGCCGGCCGATGTTCGACGCGAGGCCATGCCCGGTGACGCGCCCGATCCGGGCGCTGACGAGCTGGATGCCCACCATCAGCGGATAGGTAAACACGACCGCCCACAGCGTTAGAAAACCGAACTGCGCGCCGGCCTGCGAGTAGGTGGCGATGCCCGACGGATCGTCGTCCGCGGCGCCGGTGATCAGCCCGGGGCCGAGCTTGCCCGCCCATCCGCGAAATCTGCGTATCATCGTCGTTCCCCGCCTAAGGCCGGGCGAGTATATAGGAAGCAGCAGCTAGCGACGGCCGGTTCCCGCCGAAGGCGTCGGCAAAGAAAAGGCCCCGGTCGTCGGACCGGAGCCTTCACCGAATGTGCGCTCGATCGAGCGCTTTTTTTTGCTCCGCTACTTCCAGTCCGACTCGATATCCCGATCCATGTGATCGCGCAGGAAAAGGATCCCCACCACGAAGCTGATCAGCGCGACGATGATCGGATACCACAGACCGTAATAAATGTCTCCCTTGGCCGCGACCAGGGCGGTCGCCAGCAGGGGCAGCATGCCGCCGAACCACCCGTTGCCTATGTGGTACGGCAGTGACATCGACGTGTAGCGAACCCGCGTCGGGAACAACTCGACCAGGAAGGCTGCGATCGGTCCATACACCATGGTGACGTAAATCATCATGATGAACAGGACCAGGATGGTCATCGGATAGTTGATTTTGGACTTGTCCGCAGTCGGCTGGTAGCCTGCCGCCTTCAGCGCGTCCTTGTACTTCGTCTCGTCCCAGCCCTTGAGCTCGGTGCTGCCTATCTTGGTGACAACGTTGTCGGCAGCCGTGGGCGGCAGTTCGCTGGTCTTGAACGACAAACCGGATTTGGTCAGAAAATCCTGCGTCTTGTCGCAGTCGCTGAACTTCGACCATGGCCCCACGAAGATGTGAAGGTGGCAATCCTTGGCCGCGACCGAGATCTCATTGGCCGCCTGGAAAGACTCCAGCGCCGGGTTGACGTAGTGGGTCAGCGCCTTGAACAGCGGGAAGTACGTCAGCGCAGCGATCAGGCAGCCCGCCATGATGATCTTCAACCGCCCGATCTTGTCGGAAAGGGCGCCGAACACGACGAAGAACGGCGTCCCGAGCAGCAAGGACAGTGCGATCAACAGATACGTCGTCGCGCCGTCAAGCTTCAGGGTAATCAGCAGGAAGAACAGGGCGTAGAACTGTCCGGTGTACCAGACGACGCCCTGCCCGATCGTTGCGCCCAAGGTCGCCAGCAGAACGTACTTGTTGTTCGGGTACTTGAGGAAGCTGTCGCGAAGCGGCGCTTTCGAACCCTTGCCCTCCGCCTTCATCCGCTGGAATACCGGCGACTCGTTCAACTTCAGCCGGATATAGACCGAAAAGATCAGCAGCACCAACGACACCAGGAACGGGAGGCGCCAGCCCCAGTCCGCGAAGTCCGCCGGCGTCATCCAGCCGGTGAAGCGGCAAAGGTAGATGACGATCAGCGCCAGGAAGAAACCGATTGTCGCCGTCGTCTGGATCCAGCTGGTGTCGTAGCCGCGTTTATTTTGCGGCGCGTGCTCCGCCACGTAGGTCGCGGCGCCGCCGTATTCACCTCCGAGCGCCAGGCCCTGCAGCAGCCGCAGCGTAACCAGCAGGACGGGCGCCAGCCAGCCTATCGTCTGGAAGGTCGGCAGCAGGCCGACGAGGAACGTCGAAAAGCCCATGACGACGATCGTGACCAGGAACGTGTACTTGCGGCCGACCAGGTCGCCGATGCGTCCGAACACTAGCGCGCCGAAAGGCCGGACCAGGAATCCTGCCGCATAGGTGGCAAACGCCGAGAGCAGGGCCGCCGTGTCGTTACCCTTCGGGAAGAACAGCGCGGCAAAGAACGGCGCCAGCGTCGCGTACAGGTAGAAGTCATACCACTCGAAAACTGTGCCGAGCGACGAGGCGAATATGACTCGCCGTTCTTCGCTCTTCGAGGTGAGCTGTACGTGCGCAATCGGACGACTGGCTGTACTCATCGTTTCTTCCTCCTGAGGTAAAAGACCTGCCAAGAACGCTGGCGACCCGCCGGCAGGTGCCGGGCCTCTCCGAGCCCTGGTACCCTCCGACCACTAGCGGCCGCGCACGATCCTGCGAAGCTTAGGGAAACGCCCGGGGAAAGGCAAGCTATAACGCGATGCCGGCGCGAAGGCCCTGCGGCAGTCGCCAATCATCGCCGACTGTTGGCGACGAACGCCGACCTTGTCGTTGGCTACAACAAAAGCGTCGGCGGGGGCGAGTGCGAACGCAACGCCGCAGAGATGCGGTTATCGGCCCGCGCAGAGCGGCAATTCCAGCACCTGCAGCACGTCGCCGGTGCGTGCATTTTCTGCCAGCAGCACGACCGATAGCGGTCCCGGATCGGCAGGCAACGCGAGGCTCAACTTGCCCGAGCCTGCGCCCGACGAGTCGAGCGCGACGGCCTGACGCCATTGCCTGACCACATGATCGTGATGCAATCGCTTGCCGGCATTTTCGCCAGCCTTGACGTCGCTCGCGAGGGCACTCTGCACCAGCGCCAATGCAATGACGGCGTCGGCGCGTTCGCGGGCATCGGTCACCCGGGCGCTGACGTCGACGTCCACGGTGTTGCCCTGGCGCGGATGCGCGACCAGGTCGAGCACGGCGCGTGCGGCGCGCGCGTTGACCGATGCGATCGCCCGGTCGAACGTCGCTGCCGCTTGCCATTGCGGAAAGTCGCGGCCCTGCAGCAGGACTTGCGGCGTATAGACGAATTCACCGCCGGAGCGCGCCGATTCTTCACGCTGCCGTTGACTGAATCCGGCGCTGCCGAAACGGTCCTTCCAGCCGAGCCGGTCCCAGTAATCGACATGCAGCGCCAGCGCCACGGCACGGTCGCCAAGCTTCCGCGTCGGCAGCGACGACAACCAGCGATCGGCCGGCGGGCAGCTGTCGCAGCCTTCCGACGTGTAGAGTTCAATTAGCGCCGTCGAATGGCCTGGGCTGTGCGCCTGGCAATCGGCGTACGCCGTCGCGGGCGACGCCGGGATCAACGCTGCGACAACGAGTGTGCGCCAGGTCAGATGCATGTCGCCCTTTCGTGACGGTGTCGAACACTTGGTCGATGCCGGCGAGCCGATGCTTACGGCGCGCGTTCGCGCGCTGCTGCCGGCGCCTTCGCCTATGCTAGCATCGCCCGACCGAGGCGATCGCAGCTTCCGCCGCGGCACTTCCGGACCGCATGAAAGGGTAAAACCATGGGCCTCTTAAGCATCATCGGAACCATCATCGTCGGATTTATCGTCGGCCTGATCGCCCGCGCCATCGTACCGGGCGTCGACGCGCTGGGCTTCTGGCTGACCACCGGCTTGGGCATAGCGGGATCGATCGTCGGTGGCGTCGTCGGCGGGCTCATCTGGAAGTCGCCGGATGGAAAATTTCATCCGGCGGGCTGGATTCTGTCGGTGATCGGGGCCGCCGTGCTGTTGTGGGCGTACAACCAGTACGCGCGCTAGAACCTGCGGCCCGGACTGTCCAGGTCGCGCCCGAATGCGAACGCCAGTTACCGTCTCGGCGAACAGTCGAACCGGATGGTCGATAATCGCACCGTATTTCGATAATCGCCCTTGACGAGCCACTCCGGCCGCCTCTACACTAGGTTCGATATTCGAACAATTGTGCGTTAATCGCACAGCGGAGGATGAGCGATGGGCGCGGGACGGGCGGCGAGCGATTGCGGCGGGCGGTGGCGATGAGCACCGCCGATGCAGCGGCGCGTGCGACGCCGGCGCGAAAATTTCTGGTCGGCCTGATCGGCGAGGGTATCCAGGGGTCGCGCTCCCCGGCGTTGCACGAACACGAGGCGCGCCATCTCGGCCTCGCGCTGCATTATCAGCTGATCGACCTCGCCCGCGACGCGCGCAGTGCATCGGATCTGCCGCGATTGCTCGACTCCGCGCAGGCGGTCGGGTTTGCCGGCGTCAATATCACGCATCCGTGCAAGCAGGCCGTGCTGCCGCTGCTCGACCGACTTTCGGCCGACGCCGAGGCGATCGGCGCGGTGAACACCGTCGTGTTCCGCGACGGCAAGCGTGTCGGCCACAACACCGATTGGTCCGGCTTCGCCACGCCGTTTCGACGTGCTCTGGGCGATGTCGCGCTCGGCCATGTCAGCCTGCTCGGTGCCGGCGGCGCCGGCGCGGCGGTCGCGCACGCGATCCTCACTCTCGGCGCGCGTCAACTGTCGCTCGTCGACCCCGACGCGGCGAAGGCCGAAACCCTGGCCGCGAGCCTTCGCGCGCGCTTCGGCGGGCGCGCGGTGCAACCTGCCCGCGACGTACGCGCGGCGATCGCCGCTTCCGACGGCGTGATCAACGCAACGCCGATCGGCATGACCGGCCATCCGGGGACTCCGGTCGATCCGTCATGGATCGAGTCCCGGCAATGGGTCGCCGAGATCGTTTATTTTCCACTCGAGACCGAATGGTTGCGCGCAGCGAGGGAACGCGGCTGCCGCAACCTCGACGGCGGCGGCATGGCAGTATGGCAGGCAGTCGGGGCATTCGAGCTGTTCACCGGGCACGCGCCGGATGCACAGCGCATGGAGCAGCACTTTCGCAGTATCGTTTCTTAGCGGCAGTTCTTCTGGAGGAGACAAGCATCATGGTGAAGTTCAAATGGGTAGCGGCGGGCTTGATCGGCTTGAGCCTGGCCGGCGCGTCGCTGGCGCAGCAGGGTCCGGTGACTATCGTAGGTCTGATGGAGCTTTCGGGCACCGGCGCGACCGCCGGGACCAATTTCGACAACGGCGTCAAGCTCGCGGTCAAGGAGATCAATGCGGCCGGCGGCATCCTGGGCCGCAAGATCGAGTACACGACGATGGACACGCAATCGGCGCCGCAGACAGCCAAGGCGTTGGCGCAAAAAGCCGTCGACCAGTCCGCCTACGTCGTCATGGGGCCGGTATTCTCCGGGTCGTTCATCGTCAGCATGGCCGAGACCAAGCGCGCGGAAATCCCGAACTTCACCGGGGGCGAGGCGGCCAACATCACCCAGCAGGGCAATCCGTACGTCTTCCGCACGTCGTTCACGCAATCGACCGCCATGCCCAAGCTCGCGCGCTATATCAAGGACACGGTGAAGGCGCAGAGCGTCGCGATGATCTGGGTCAACAACGATTTCGGCAAGGGCGGGCGCGACTCGATGGCCAAAGCGCTCGAAGCGCAGGGCATCAAGGTCGCCGCCGACATCTCGACCGACCCGGGCCAGGTCGATTTCTCGGCCGCGGTCCTCAAGGCGAAGCAGTCGAACGCCGATGCGCTGTTCGTCTATACGAACGAGGAGGAGTCGGCGCGCGCTCTGCGCGAGCTGAAGAAACAAGGCTACGACAAACCGATCATCGGCGAGACGACGCTGACCGGCCAGAAGGTAATCGAGCTCGCCGGCGAAGCTGCCAACGGCGCGGTCGCGCACGTCGGCTTGACGGTCGATGCGCCACAGCCGCAGATCAAGGCCTTCGACGAGAAATTCCAGAAGGAATACAAGTACAAGAGCGACCATAACGGCATGAAGGGCTACAGCGGCATGTACGTGGTCAAGGCGGTCACCGAGAAGATCGGCAAGTTCGATGGCAAGGCGTTCGCCAAGGCGATGCATGGCGCGACGATTCGCGCCAAGGACGCTCCCGGCGTGCTGCTCGACGTGCACTTCGACGACAACGGCGACCTCGACCGCGAAAGCTTCCTGGTCAAGGTCGTCGGCGGCAAGCAGGTCGTGACCGCGACCTTGCCGCCGGTACAGCCGATTCCGTAAAGGCGGACGACAAGCGGCCGGATGCCAGACGCGTCCGGCCGTGCATCGGGCAGTGAGCTAACCGGAGGCAAGCGATGGCCGATCTTCTGCAAATCATCGTGTCGGGAACCGCGGTCGGCGCGATCTACGCGCTGTGTGCGCTCGGCTTCACGCTGCTGTGGCAGGCATCGGGAACGATCAACTTCGCGCAGGGCGAATTCGTCATGGTTCCCGCGTTCGTGATGCTGTTCTTCCTGCACACGGCCGGACTGCCGCTGTGGCTCGCTTTCCTTCTCACCTGCCTGGTGGCGATGCTGCTTCTGGGCTATACGTTCAAGCGCGCGCTGGTCGATCCGCTGATCCGGCACGGCGTCATTCCGCTGGTGATCGCGACGCTGGGCCTTTCGATAGGCGTCAAGCAGCTGGTCAAGGCCGGCGTCACCGCGCAAGCCGAGCCATTCGAGAGTCCATTCCCGGACGGCTTGCTGGCCCTGGGCGGGTTGAAGGTGTCGTACGCCGACCTGGGGACGCTGGTGCTTGCCGGCCTGATCGTCGTCGGTCTCCAGCTGTTCCTGAACCGCACGGTCACCGGCCGCGCGATGCAGGCGGTTGCGCAGAACACAGATGCCGCCAAGGTGCTCGGCATCAACGTGCAAAGGATGGTGCTGTATACGTTCCTGATCAACGCGATTCTGGCCGTTGTCGCCGCACTGCTGGTGACGCCGACCTACCTCGCGAAATTCGACATGGGCGAATCGATCGGTCTGAAGGCGTTCTACGCGGCGATCATCGGAGGCTTCAATCAGACGCGGGGGGCGCTGCTGGGCGGAGTCCTGGTCGGCGTGCTCGAGAACCTCGTCGGCGCGTACGTCTCGCCGGCGTACAAGGAAGGCGTCGCACTGATGCTTTTCCTGGTCGTCATCGTCTTCCGGCCGGAAGGACTGCTCGGCAAGAGCGAGGAGCGCAAGGTATGAGCGCGGCGGGAGCTTCAAGACCCGAAGGGCCGTCGCCGCGCGATTGCCTGGAGGCCGACAAATGAGCATGCGTCGTTCGCGTCATCGCAAGGAGGCCGAGGCATGAACAACGCGCAAAAGCTCGGGCTCGCGGTGCTCCTGGTGCTCTACGCACTGCTGCCGCAATTCCTCAAGAGCTACGGCATCTACCTGATGACGTTGCTGTGCGTCTACCTGATGGCCGCTTTCGGCCTCAACCTGATCGTCGGCTACGCCGGGCAGATGTCGATCGGCCAGGCCGCGTTCTACGGCATCGGCGCCTATACGGCCGCCATCCTGATGACCAAGCTCGGCATGTCGTTCTGGCTGGTGCTGCCGATCGCCGCGATCATCTGCTTCGCGGTCGGCCTGGCGCTGGGCTTTCCGGCGCTGCGCGTGCAGCATCATTACCTCGCCTTCGCCACGCTGGGCTTCAACGTCCTGGTTTTCCTGGTGATGCGAAACGAAGAGAAGCTCACCGGAGGAACATTCGGGATCGCCAATATTCCGCGGCCGACGCTGTTCGGTTATTCGCTCGACGGTGCCCTGCCCTTCTTCTATTTCGCCTACGCATCGGTGATCATCCTGGCGGTCGTGCTGTGGTGGGTGCTGCGCTCGCCTTGGGGACGCGCGTTCGCGGCGCTGCGCGACAACCCGATCCGCGCCGAGAGCACCGGCGTCAACATCACCGCGTACACGCTGCTTGCCTTCGCGATCGGTGCGGCCTGCGCCGGCATCGGCGGCGTCTATCTTTCGGCGCTGGTGAATTTCATCGAGCCGGGCCAATTCCATCTGTCGGTTTCACTGATGATGCTGCTGGCGGTGATCGTCGGCGGTTCGGGCCGTTTTTTCGGGCCGGTGCTGGGCTCGGTCGTTGTCGTGCTGCTGCCCGAGTGGCTGCGCTTCCTGCAGGACTGGTATCTGGCGATCTTCGGCTTTTCGGTGATCGTGCTGATGGTGTTCCTGCCCGGTGGGCTGCTTTCGCTGGCCGACCGGTTCAAGTTCGGCGGGAGCGCGCGATGACGCCATTCCTCGAAGTCAAGGACATGAAAAAGTCGTACGGCGCGATCAAGGCTGTCGACGGCGTAACCTTGTCGGTCGGACCCGGCGAGATCGTCGGCGTCATCGGCCCGAACGGTTCGGGCAAGACGACGCTGTTCAACAGCATCCTCGGACAGATCAAGCCGACAGCGGGGTCGGTCGAGTTCTGCGGCGAGAACATCACCGGCATGTCGCCGCTCGCGCTGTCGCGCCGCGGGGTCGGACGCACGTTCCAGACGCTGCAGGTGTTCGTCAAGCTCTCGGTTCGCGACAACCTGATCGCCGCGGCGCAGGAGTTCAAGGGGACGATGCCCGGCCGGCTTTTCGCGAGCCCCGACGCGGGACTCGGGCACCATGCCGACCAGATGATCGAGCTGTTTCGGCTGAAGCATGTCGCGAACCTGCCGGCGGGCAGTCTTTCGTACGGACAGCAAAAGCTGATCGACATCGCGATGGCGTTCATGCCGGCACCGCGGCTGGTGCTCCTCGACGAGCCGTGCGCCGGCGTCAATCCGAGCCTCGTCGACGAGCTGCGCGCGCTGCTGCTCGAGCTGAACAAGACCCAGGGCGGCAGCTTCGTCGTCATCGAGCACAACATGGACTTCATCATGAAGCTGTGTCCGCACGTCATCTGCATGGTCGAGGGCAAGGTGCTGGCCGAAGGGCCCCCGGCGGCCGTGCAGGCGAACCCGCAGGTGCTCGAGGCATATTTAGGAAACTGAGTAGGAAACTGAAGGCACAGCCATGGCCGAATCCATCATTCAATTCGATCGGGTCGTCGCCGGCTACTCGCCGAGCGTGACGATCCTGAACGAGCTGACGCTCGACGCGCGCGAGGCGGAGATCACGCTGCTGATCGGGCCGAACGGCGCCGGCAAGTCGACGGTGCTGAAGACGCTCTTCGGCATGCTTGTACCGCGCAGCGGCGAGATCCGCTTCGAAGGCAAACGCGTCAACGGCAAATCGCAGCGCGAGCTCCTTGCCGAGGGCATCGCCTTCGTGCCGCAGGGACGAAACCTCTTTGGCTCGCTGTCGGTCCGTCACAACCTCGAGCTCGGCGGGATCACCCTGCCGCGCGGCGAGCTTGCCGCCCGCATCGAGGAAGTGCTGGCGCGTTTTCCCCGCATCCGGGAGCGCATCGACAACCAGGCGTCGACGATGTCCGGCGGCGAGCAGAAGCAGCTCGAGGTCGGGCGCGCGCTGTTGCTGCGGCCGCGCGTGCTGCTGATCGACGAGCCTTCGATCGGGCTTTCGCCGAAGCTCGTCCAGGATGTGTTCGTCATGCTGCGCGCGTTGACCGACGCCGGCACGACGGTGCTGATGGTCGAGCAGAACGTCCGCACCGCGCTCAAATATGCGAACCGGGCGCTGGTGCTGGAGATGGGGCGCCTGGCCCTCGACCGTCCGGCGTCTGAATTGCTGGGCGATCCCAATCTGAACCGCCTGTTCCTCGGCGGCCACGCTCCGTCCACGAAGGCTGCCGCCGCGAATGCGTAGCGCTGCACGCCGCCGCACGCGCGGCGTCTAGCGCGATGAATCCGATCGGCATCGCGGTCGCCGGTGCCGGCCTGATCGGCCGACGCCATATCGAGCTGATCCGGGAGAGCGTTTCGTGCGAGCTCGCGGCGATCGTCGATCCCGCGCCTGCCGCGGCGGTCCTCGCCCGGGATTGCGGCGTGCCTCATTACCGGACGCTCGCCGAATTGTTCGCGGCCCGCCGGCCCGACGCCGTGATCGCGGCGACGCCGAACTCCCTGCACGCGCACAACGGCGT
>DASYJB010000142.1:0-4494 GCA_035996965.1 Casimicrobiaceae bacterium
GCTCGCCAGCACGCCGAGCACGATCTGGGCAACGATCATCGTGATGAAATACCCGGGACCGCTGCCGCGCTCGGTGCGAAAGATGAGTCGGTCGACGAAAAATGCGACCACGCGCGACAGGAATACGACGAAGGTGTTGACCACGCCCTGGATCAGCGTCAGCGTCACCATGTCCCCGTTGGCGACGTGCGAAAGCTCGTGGCCGAGTACCGCTTCGATTTCCTCGCGCGACATCGAGCTCAGCAATCCGGTCGACACCGCGACCAGCGCCGAATTGCGAAACGCGCCGGTCGCAAACGCGTTCGGCTCGCCCTCGTAGATCGAGACCTCGGGCATGCCCACACCGGCTTTGTCGGCCAGCCGCTTGACCGTCGCGACCAGCCAGGCCTCGTTCTCGTTCTTCGGCGTCTCGATCACCTGGGCGCCGGTCGACCACTTGGCCATCGGCTTCGACATCAGCAACGAAATGATCGCGCCGGTGAAGCCGACAACCGCCGAAAAGACGAGCAAGGCGCCGACGTCGAGGCCGTTGGCGGCAAGCGCGCGGTCGAGGCCCAGCAAGCGCACGACGACCGACAGCACGACCATCACCGCGATGTTGGTCAGCAGGAACAGGAAGATGCGCTTCATCGATTTCTCCGGCCGGGAGACAGCACACCACGCATGGTAACGCCAACGGCCGGCGCCGTCAGAGCCGCGATCAGCGTCTGCCGGGAGAGTCCTTGCCCCAGGAGTCGCGCAGGGTAACCGCGCGGTTGTATACCGGCCGGCCGATGGCGGCATCCTTGCCATCGGCGACGAAGTAACCGTGCCGTTCGAACTGATAACGCGCATCGGTCGGGGCTTTTGCCAGGGCTGGCTCGACGTAGGCTTCCGCTACGCGCTTGGCGTGCGGGTTCAGGTCGTCCAGATAATTGCGCTCGGTCGGTTCCTCGAAATGGATTTCGTCGTCGACCGCGGCGTCGGCAGCGACGCGCGGCGGCGGCGCATCTGTGCCCTCGTCGCGCGCGCGTCCAGGCTGCGGCACGACGAACAGGCGATCGTACAGGCGCACTTCGGCGCGCTCGGCATGTCGCAATGACAGCCAGTGGATGTTGCCCTTGACCTTGCGTGCCTCGGCGCCGGGCGTGCCGCTCCGGGTCGTCGGGTCGTAAGTGCAGTGCACGACACTGACGGCTCCGGTCTCGTTCCTCTCGACGCCGACACAGCGGATCACGTAACCATAACGCAGGCGCACTTCGGCGCCAGGCGAGAGCCGGAAGTAGCCTTTCGGCGGATGCTCGTCGAAGTCGTCGCGCTCGATCCACAGCTCCCGCGTCAGCGGCAGCGCGCGCGTGCCGAGCTCCGGTCGCTGAGGATGGTTCGGCGCAAAACAATCCTCGATGCCGTCCTCCGGATAGTTGTCGATCACCAGCTTGATCGGATCAAGCACCGCGATGCGCCGCTCGGCGCGCTCGTTGAGCTCGTCGCGCAGGCAGTCCTCGAGAACGCTCAAGTCGATCCAGGAATCGGACTTCGAAACGCCGATGCGTTCGGCGAACAGCCGGATCGACTCCGGCGTATAGCCGCGCCGGCGCAGGCCGACCAGCGTCGGCATGCGCGGATCGTCCCAGCCTTCGACATGTCCGCCTTCGACCAGCTCGAGCAGCTTGCGTTTGCTCATCACCGTATACGCGAGGTTGAGGCGCGCAAATTCGTGCTGCTGCGGCAGCGGCCGTGGCAGGAGCCCTGCGTCGGCCAGCCGCTCGATCACCCAATCGTAGAGCGGACGGTGGTCCTGGAACTCGAGCGTGCAGAACGAATGCGTGATCCGTTCCAGCGCGTCCGATATCGAATGCGTGTAGTCGTACAACGGGTAGACGCACCACTTGTCGCCGGTGCGGTGATGCGTCGTGTGTCGGATCCGGTAGATCGCCGGATCGCGCAGGTTGATGTTCGGGCTGGCCAGGTCGATCTTCAGGCGCAGTACGTGCGCCCCGTCGGGAAACTCGCCTTCCTTCATCCGCCGGAACAAATCGAGGTTCTCGGCCGCGCCGCGCTCGCGATAGCGCGAGGCCTGTCCCGGGCGGGTCAGCGTGCCCCGCAGCGCGCGCATTTCGTCCGGGCTCGAGCTGTCGACGTACGCCATGCCGGCTTTGATCAGATGGCGGGCGAAATCGTACAGGCGATCAAAGTAGTCGGACGCGTGGTACAGATGCGGCCCCCAGTCGAACCCGAGCCACTTGACCGCGGCCTTGATCGAATCCTCGTACTCGACATCCTCCTTGATCGGATTGGTGTCGTCGAAACGCAGATGGCAGACGCCGCCGTTCTCACTCGCCAGCCCGAAATTCAGGCAAATCGATTTGGCGTGGCCAATATGCAGATACCCATTGGGCTCGGGTGGAAAGCGAGTGACCACTCGCCCACCGTATTTGTGCGTTCGGTTATCCTCCGCGATGATTTGTCGAAGAAAATTGGAGGCGACCGGAGTCGCATTTTGTCGCACTGCAGCAGTCATCGCGCTTTGTTCATGAACAAATTACAAACTTGTTACATTCTAACCGGTGGCCATGCCTGCGTCATCGGCGCCATACCACGAGGAATCGGCCCATGCGGCGAGGACCGCGCCCAGCAAGGCTTCGCGGGCGGTGCCCACCGCGCAGGCCGAAGTGTTTTCCACAATATCTGTGGATAAAATTGTGCATATCTTGTAAATTCGGCCGCTAAGTGGCACTGCAGGTAGGGATTTCGTTGTCATGCCCAAAATCGCACCGTATTTTTTGCCTTGCTATTCAGTGACTTAAAGATGACCCTCGACGTTCGGCCGATGGTCGACACCGGCCACGCTGAGGCAGGGATAACGCGCGGAACGTGGGATCGGGATGGATCCTTTGTCCAGGACATTGCGTTGCGCGCCCCTACCCTCCCACAGCGCGCCTCACTGCGTCTCCGTTGACCGCCGTGGAATCCGCGACACCCTCTCTCGCGCCGGTGCTGCCGGTCTCGCTGCTGGTCGGTTCGGCACGTTTACTGATCGAGCGCCACCTGGGGCTCGCCTGGATCAGTGGGGAAATCTCCGGATTTACCCGCGCGGCGTCGGGACACTGCTATTTCATGCTCAAAGACGAGCAAGCCCAGGTTCGCTGCGTCCTTTTCCGGCACAAGGCCCAATTGCTCGACATCGTGCTCCGTGAGGGCGCGGCGGTCGAGGTCCGCGCGACCCCGACGATCTACGAGGCGCGCGGCGAATTCCAGCTCAATGTCGAGACGGTGCGCCTGGCCGGCCTCGGTGCGCTGTACGAGCGTTTTGCCCGGTTGAAGGCACGGCTGGAGGCCGCCGGCTGGTTCGCGCCCGAGCGCAAGCGAGCGCTTCCCGCCTTTCCGCTGGCGCTGGGTATCGTCACATCCCCGCGAGCCGCAGCACTGCGCGACGTCCTGACCACGCTGGGCCGCCGTTTCCCGGGTCTTCCGATCATCCTGTATCCGGCGTCGGTACAGGGCGCCGGCGCCGCCGACGAGATCGCCGCGGCGATCGCGGCCGCGAATGCTCACGCCGAAGTCGATGTCCTGGTCGTGTGCCGCGGTGGCGGCTCGATCGAGGACTTGTGGGCGTTCAACGAAGAGGTCCTCGCCCGCGCGGTATTCGAATCGCGCATCCCTGTCATCAGCGGCGTCGGACACGAGACCGACTTCACCATATGCGATTTCATCGCCGACGCGCGCGCCCCGACGCCGACGGCAGCCGCTGCGCTGGCGGTGCCGGACCGCGCCGCGCTGCGCCGGCAGGCGCGGGCGGTCTTCGCCCGCTGGCGGCACGCGCTCGCCCGCGCGCTGGAGCTGCGCATGCAGCGCATCGATCTGGTGTCGCGCCGCCTGGTCCATCCGGCGGCGCGGATCGAGTGGCAGCGGGCCGACCTCACGGTTCTGGGCGAGCGGCTCGCGCGTGGGGCTGCACAGGCGCAGGACGCGCGGCGAAGCCTGCTGGCGCACCACGCGACCGCGGTCGCGCGCCTTCTCAGGATCCCGCCGCCGGCACGTGCCCATCTGGATCGACGCCGCGAAAGCTGGCAGCGAGCAGCGGCCGAGCGCATCGCAGCGACCGCGCAGCGCATCGACGCCTGCGCACAGAGTCTGCGGCACCTGAATCCGCTGGGCGTGCTCGACCGGGGCTACAGCATCGTCACCGACGACAAGGGCGCGGTTGTGCAGGACGCCGGCAGGCTCGCCATCGGAGACACGCTCAACGTGCGCTTCGCTCGCGGCGAAGCCGGCAGCAAGGTCACCCGCACGCGGTCGGCCTGAAACCCCGCGGGGCTTCAGGCCTCGTCAGGATCCGGATTGTCGATCGCGCCGGCGCTCTTGAGCCGGGCGATCACGTCCGCCGGCGCAGCCGCCGCTATCTTCGGCGTTGGACAGATGACGTCGGCGTTCTGCGCGCGGTGGCGCAACGCATGGTCGATCAGCACCAGCAGCAGCATCGCTTCGGCGATCGGCGTCGCGCGAATGCCGACG
>DASYJB010000143.1:0-10441 GCA_035996965.1 Casimicrobiaceae bacterium
ACACGCATCGTCGGCACACTGGCCAAGCAATTGCAGCAGCGCGGCGCGGGACGCGGCCTCATCTCGATCTGCACTGCCGGCGGCATGGGCGTCACCGCGATCCTCGAGCGCTAGAAGCGAAGCTCTGCGCTACAATTTCGCCTCCGCAACAGCGGGAGGCAACAAGATGGCGCTCAAACGCCGCAAGGGTCCGGATGGAAGGCTCGTCGTCATCGAACATACGTCGAAGATTCTCGACGGCAACGCGCTGGGCGATCCGCACGTGCGCAAGGTCGGCATCTGGCTACCGCCGCAATACGACGGCGGAGCGGGCAACGCTCGCGGCAGGCGCTTTCCGGTGCTATGGGACATGGTCGGGTTCACCGGTTCGGGGCTCGCGCACGTCAACTGGAAGCCGTTTTCCGACAACGTCCCCGAACGCGCGGCGCGACTGATCCACGAACGGAAAATGGGACCCGTGATCATCGTCTTCCCGGACTGCTTCACCGCGCTCGGCGGCAACCAGTATGTCAACTCGTCGGCGATCGGCAACTACGCCGACTACCTGACGCGCGAGCTGATCCCGTTCGTCGATCGCGAGTTCCGCACTCTTGCCTCACGTGACCACCGCGGCTGTTTCGGCAAATCGTCCGGCGGCTACGGCGCGATCATCCACGGCATGAAATACGCGCAGCACTGGGGAGCGATCGCCGATCATTCGGGCGATTCGTATTTCGATTTCGTCTATTGGCACGATTGGCCGAATACGCTGAACGACCTGGCGCGATTCCGGCCGGTCAAGCGCAAGCCCGGCCGCTACGATGCGCTGCGCGAGGGCCGCCGTGCACGTCTTGCCGACGGCTGCGACGACGGACGGATCAAGCGTTTCCTCGAGCACGTCTGGGAAGTCGAGAAGCTGTCGGTCGCCGAAGGCCACACGATCATGAACCTGTGCATGGCCGCCACCTATGATCCCGATCCGAAGACCCCGCTCGGTTTCCGCCTGCCGTTCAATCTGGAGACCGGCGAGCTAATCCCCAAGCGCTGGAAGAACTGGCTTGCCAACGACCCGATCAACCTGGTCGCGAAGTACAAGGCCAACCTCAAGTCGCTCGCCGGCATCTACATCGATTGCGGCTGGCGCGACCAATATCACATTCACTATGGCACGCGGATCCTGTCGGCGCGGCTCTCGCAGGCCGGAGTGGCGCACACTTACGAGGAATACGATGACAATCACTCCGATGTCGATTACCGGATGAATGTCAGCCTGCCTTTCCTGTACCGTGCGCTGAAGCCGTAAGCGGCAGGACGGTCGCGGCGCTTCAGGTCCGCGGCATGCGATCGAACGGAGCTCGCGATGGCCGATGACAAGAGCGTCCCGGGTGACCTGCTTGCACCGGCGTCAGACGCGCCGCCGCCATCCCGGCGAGAATTGTTCCTGGGCTTTCTGATCGTCGGCATGCAGGGATTCGGCGGCGTGCTGCCGTTCGCCCGCCGCATGCTGGTCGAGCAGCGCCGCTGGGTCAGCGAGCGCGAATTCATCGAGGTGCTGTCGCTGTCGCAGTTCCTGCCGGGCCCGAACATTGTCAACGTCTCGATCATCGTCGGCAGCCGCTTCCGCGGCGCGTCGGGGTCGGTGGCCGCGGTACTCGGGCTGATGCTGATGCCGTTCCTGATCGTTCTCGCGCTGGCCGCGCTGTACGCGCAGTTTGCGGCGATCGAGGCGGTGCGCGGCGCGACCAATGGCGTATCGGCGGCGGCGACCGGGCTGGTGATCGCGACGGCAATCAAGATGGCGCAGCCGTTGAAGGGCGTAGCCTGGCAGATCGCGATGGGGGTGCTGACGTTCGTTGCGATCGGGCTGCTGCGCGTTCCGCTGCTGTGGGCGCTGGCGATGCTCGCACCGCTGTCGATCGTCATCGCCTGGTGGATCCGGCGATGAATCTGCCCTTGCTGGCCGACCTCGCGCAGCAGTTCGGGCTGCTGTCGTTTCTGGCCATCGGCGGGGTCAATGCGCTGATTCCCGAGATCCACCGCCGCGTCGTCGAGAACGCGCATTGGCTGACCGACGCCGACTTCGCGCAGGCGTTTGCGATCGCCCAGGCCGCCCCCGGTCCCAACCTGCTTATCGTGAGCCTGATCGGATGGAAGGTGGACGGCTTCCTGGGCGCGCTGGTCTGCACGGTCGCGATATGCGCACCGTCTTCGGCGCTGACTTTCGCCGTCGCGCATGTCTGGGACCGGTTTCGCGACGCGCCGCTGCGCGTGGCTATCCAGTACGGCCTCGCGCCGGTCACCGTCGGACTGGTGCTGGCCAGCGGCTTCATACTCGCGCGCACCGTCGACCACTCGGCTGTCGCCGTCGGGCTCACCGCAGCGACCATCGTGCTGGCGCTGGCGACGCGCCTGCACCCGCTGTGGATGCTGGCCGCCGGCGCGGCGGTCGGCGCCTTCGTCGCCGTCTAGGCCGGCCGCATGCCGGAGCTGCCCGACGTCGCCGTTTACGTGGAAGCGCTGGAGCGGCGCGTCATCGGGCACCGGCTGGAGGAAATCCGCCTGACTAGTTCGTTCGTGCTTCGCACCGTCGTGCCGCCGGTCGCGGAGGCGCAGGGACGGCGCGTCACCGGCGTGCGGCGGCTGGGCAAACGCATCGTCATCGCCCTCGAAGGCGAGATTTTCCTCGTGCTGCACCTGATGATCGCCGGCCGGCTGCGCTGGCTGCCGCGGGGGACCAAGCCGCCGGCGCGCATCACGCTGGCGACCTTCGCGTTCGCCACCGGCGTGCTGGCGTTCACCGAAGCGGGCACGCGCAAGCGCGCCTCGCTGCACCTCGTCGAAGGCCCGGCCGCGCTGGCGGCGTTCGACCGCGGTGGCGCCGAGCTCGACGACATCGATGCCGCCGCCTTCGCTGCGCGTCTGAAGCAGGAAAACCATACGCTCAAGCGCGCCCTGACCGATCCGCGATTGTTCAGCGGCATCGGCAACGCTTATTCCGACGAGATCCTGCATCGCGCCCGGCTTTCGCCGCTGGCGCTGACCCGCAAGCTCAGCGCCGAGGAGGCCGAGCGGCTGTTTGCCTCGGCCAAAGCGGTCCTGGCCGAATGGACCGAGCGCCTGCGGCGCGACGCGGGCGAGGATTTTCCGGAGGGGGTCACCGCGTTCCGGCCGCAGATGGCCGTGCACGGCCGCTTCGGCAAGCCCTGCCCGGATTGTGGCGCGCCCGTGCAGCGCATTGTCTACGCGGACAACGAAACGAATTACTGCGCGAATTGCCAGACCCGAGGCACGGTGCTCGCCGATCGCGCGTTGTCGCGCTTATTGAAAGCGAGCTGGCCGCGCTCGATCGACGACCTCGGTTGAGCCTCGCAACCGAGGCGCGTAGACTGGCCCAAGGGCGGCGTGGACGCGCCGGCTGCAGGCGTTTCACAAGGAGCGGCAATCATGAGATGGCAGGACTATCGGCGCAGCGACAACGTCGAGGAAGGCTCGAGCAGCGGTCCGAGCATGTTCGGCGGCGGGCTTCGCCTCTCGGGCGGGGCGATCATTCTGGTGGTCGTCGTCAGCCTGCTTCTCGGCAAGAATCCGCTCGAGATGCTCGCCCTGCTGACCGGGGACGGGGGCGGGCCTGTCGTGCAAACGCAGGCTCCGCAGACGGCGCCGCGCGCGCCGGCGGCAAACGATCCACAAACCGAGTTCGTCGCGCGCGTGCTGGGCGACACCGAGGACGTCTGGGGCCGCATCTTCCAGCAGATGGGCACGCGCTACCAGGCGCCGAAGCTCACGCTCTATCACGGTCAAATCGCCTCGGCGTGCGGATTCAGCAGCGCGGCGGCGGGCCCGTTCTATTGTCCCGGGGATCGCAAGGTTTATCTCGACTTGAGCTTTTTTCAGGAGTTGTCGCAGCGCTTCGGCGCACCCGGCGATTTTGCGCGGGCGTACGTGATCGCCCATGAAATCGGCCATCACGTGCAAAATCAGCTCGGGCTGATGGACGCGGCTCAGCAAAGGATGGCCAGCTCGTCGGACCGCAGCAGGAACGACATGTCGGTGCGGCTCGAGCTGCAGGCCGACTGCCTGGCCGGCGTCTGGGGCCATTCGTCGATGCAGCGCAACATCATCGATGCCAAGGATGTCGAGTCCGGCATCGCGGCAGCGTCCGCGGTCGGCGATGACCGTATCCAGAAGCAGACGCGTGGCTACGTCGTGCCCGAAGGTTTTACGCACGGCTCGTCGGCGCAGCGGGTCAAGTGGTTCCGGACAGGACTGGATTCCGGCGACCTGCGACAGTGCGACACTTTCGCCGCCCGAAGCCTCTAGGCTCGGACGCCGGCCGGCGACCCTGCGCACGCGGTCGCCAGCGGATGGATGGCATCCGCGGATCGGTCGCGCTTGCGCCCGCCGGCGCCTTGCCTATGGTCAAAAGTATAGGAGGGTCAAATCATGAAGCTCATCCTTGCCTTGGCGGTCGGTGTAAGCATCAGCGGCTGCTCTTCGGTTCCTGTGCAGCAGAGCGCCGACAACGATTCGCCGATGGCTTGCGACTACCCGAAAATGCAGGCCATCGACCGCGCCGCTCAGCAGCAGGGGACTGCGGTCTCCGTCGAGTGGCTCCACTGCCCGACGCTGAAGCGCGAACGCAACTAGACATCGCGTTTAAGGCGCGTCCGCGACGTTGCGCGTGCGGCCGGGCGCGCGTCGGGTGAACTGCCCCGGTTGCGAGGCCTCAATGCAGACGCTCGAGTTCGAGCGCGTGCTGCTCGGCAGGGTTGCACTCGATTTCTGCTTCGCCTGCCAGCTCGTCTGGTTCGATGAGCACGAGAGCACGCAGCTCACGCCCGGCGGCATCATCGAGGTCTTCAAGGCATTCGACGAGCATCGCGCGCCGACGCGCAATCCGCTGCCCGAGTTGCTCGATTGCCCGCGCTGCAATTCGCGGCTCGCACTGACCCACGATCTTCAACGCACGACCCATTTCACCTATTACCGCTGCGAATGGGGTCACGGCCGCCTGACGCCGTTTGTGCAGTTCCTGCTGGAAAAGAACTTCGTGCGGCCGATGTCCGGAAGCGAGCTCGCGACTCTGAAAGCGCGGGTTCGCAGCGTGCAGTGCTCGAACTGCGGCGCCCCGATCGATCTTCAGAACGACACCGTGTGTCCGTACTGCCGCTCGCCGCTGGCAATCCTCGATCCCGAAGCCGTCAACAAGGCGCTGCGCGAGCTCTCCACCGCGGAGATCCAGCGCAAGACCATCGACGTCGATCGCCTCGCCGACGCCCTGACGATGCGCGCGCCGGGCATTGGCGGCTTGAATCGCGGCCAGACCGCAGCTATCGACGCCGGCCTGGCCGGCGATCTGGTCGCGGCAGGCGTGGCGATCGTCGCTGCGCTGCTGAGCTAGCACGGCTTTCGAAGCGCCGTGCGCCCGATTTCTTCCCAGGCGGTCCGCGCCGGCATAAAATCGCGTTTTCGCCTTAAGTGACGAGGTCCGAATGCACTTCCGCCTGATTTTCGCCGCGTCCATCGTGGCGTTCTCGCTCGGCGCCGCCGCGCAGACGCCGCCGCCGGCGACCGCCGCCGCGCCCCTGGTCGCGCCCAATACCTGCGTCAAACCCGAGTTTTCCGGGCGGCTCGCGTCCGATCCGAACATGACGACCTTCAACCGGCAGTTCAAAGCCTACGGCGATTGCGTCAAGGCATACGTCGAGCAGAACAAGGCGATCGTCGAGGCAGCGACCGCATCGGCCAATCGTCTCGTCGACGAATACAACAGCTACACCGCCGAGGTGAAGGCGAAAATAGAAGCCGACAACAGCAGCCGGAAGTAGGACACAGTCCAATAGACTCGGGACATGCCACCGCGCCGCCCGAAGCAATTCCCCGCATGAGTGAGCCGGCGAGTCCGCAGGCGATCGCCCAAGCCACGCTCGACGGCTTCAATCGGCACTACGCGCTGTTCCGCGACTGCGCGACCGCCGCCAAGCGTCATTTCGAGGCCGGCAACTGGCTGGCGATCAGCCACGTCTCGCGCGAGCGCATCGATTTCTACGATCGCCGTGTCGCCGAAACGGTCGCGCGGCTGCGACATGAATTCGGGTGCACCGACAGCGACGACGCGCGCTGGGAGGACGTCAAGCGGCATTACGTGGCGCTGCTGATCGATCACAAGCAGCCGGAATGCGCCGAGACGTTCTTCAATACCGTGTCGTGCAAGATCCTCGATCGCAGCTACTTTCACAATCGCTGCCTGTTCGTCCGCCCGGCGATCTCGACCGAGCACATCGACGCCGACCCGCCTTCATACCGCTCGTACTATCCGCGGCAGCACGGGCTGCGGCATGCGCTCATCGACATCGTGCTCGACTTCCGTCTCGAACGGCGCTTTGCCGATTTTCGCGCCGATCTCGCCAATCTTCTGGCCGCGTTCCGGCAGCGCTTTCCGCGCCCGTTCCGGCTCGAGGCGAACCATCAGATCCAGGTGCTATCGAGCCTGTTCTTTCGTAATCGCACCGCCTACGTCGTCGGCCGCGTGATCAACGGCTACAACGCGTATCCGTTCGTCGTGCCGATCAAGCACGATGCCGATGGCCGGCTCTATGTCGACGCGCTGCTGATGGACGCCGAACAACTCGCTTTGCTGTTCTCCGCCAACCGCGCGTACTTCCTGGTCGACATGGAGGTGCCATCGGCCTATGTCGGGTTTCTGCGCAATGTCGCTCCCGAGCGCACCGAGGCCGAGCTTTACACGATGGTAGGCCTGCAGAAACAGGGCAAGACGCTGTTCTTCCGCGATTTCCTGCATCACCTCAAGCACTCGACGGACAGCTTCATCGTCGCCCCGGGCATCAAGGGTCTGGTGATGACCGTGTTCACGCTGCCGTCGTACCCGTATGTGTTCAAGGTGATCCGGGACAGGATCGCGCCGTCAAAGGACACGACGCGCGACCGGGTGAAGGAGAAATACGTGCTGGTCAAGCACCACGACCGCGTCGGCAGGATGGCGGACACGCTCGAATATTCGGACGTGGCCTTTCCTCGCGCCCGCTTCACGCCGGAGCTGATCGCGGAGCTCGACGCCGTGGCCCCGTCGCTGATCGAGGAGGACGGCGACATGATCGTCGTGCGCCATCTGTATATCGAGCGGCGGATGAATCCGCTGAACCTGTTCATCGAATCCGCTTCGCCGCGCCAGCGTGAGCACGCGATTGCCGACTACGGCGAGGCGATCCGGCAGCTCGCCGCGGTCAATATCTTCCCCGGCGACCTGCTGTTCAAGAATTTTGGGGTTACGCGCTTCGGCCGCATCGTCTTCTACGATTACGACGAGATCGAGTACATGAACTCGTGCCGCTTTCGCGCGATTCCACAGCCTCCGGCCGCGCACGACGAAATGTCGGACGAGGTATGGTATCCGGTCGGTGCGAACGACGTTTTTCCGGAGGAGTTCGCGACCTTTCTGCTGACCGACCCCGAAGTGCGCGCCGATTTTCTGCGCGTCAACGCGGATCTGCTGGATGCGCAATGGTGGCAGCGGATGCAGCAACAGGCCGGCGAATTGCCACCGGAAGTGTTGTCCTATCCCGAGCCGCTCCGCTTTGCGCATGGCAGCGCAGAGCGTCCGCCAGCGGCTTCGACGCCGGTCGGCGCGCTGGGCCCGCCGCTGCGCTAGCGCGCCGGCAGCGCGACACCGAGCCGGCGCGCAACGTCGTCGGCCTGCAAGGCCGCACCGGCGTCGCCCTGACGCGCCGCCTGCAGGTACCAGCCGAGCGCGCGCTTGAGGTCGGGCGAGACGCCGTCGCCGTGCTCGTAGAAGCTTGCGATCAGGTATTGCGCGCCCGCGTCGCCATTCTCGGCGGCCGCTTCGTACCACCTGGCGGCAAGCGTCCAATCTTTCGGCGCGCCGCGCCCGAGAAAGTACTGCGTGCCGAGCTGCACCTGCGCGTCGACATGTCCCTGCTGCGCAGCCCTTTCCCACCACTCGGTCGCTGCGGTCAGCGAGCGCGCAACCCCGGTCCCGCTTTCATAGAGCAGGCCGAGGCTGTACTGGGCCTGCGCCATGCCCGCCTCCGCCGCCTTGCGCAGCCAGTCGACGCCCGTCACCGGATCGGCGGCGCCGCCTTCGCCGCGCAGCAGCATCGTCGCCAGATTGAATTGCGCGAGCCGGTCGCCCAGCCGCGCGTCATGCTCGTAGGCCGTGCGCGCGGCTGCAAAATCGCCGCGCTGATAAGCGAGCCAGCCCGTGGTGGCCGCCGCGGCGATCGACGGAGTCGCAGCGACCAGCATCATGACGATGACCAGCGCATGTCGCGATAGGCGCATCAACCCGGATGTCATCGGCTCTCTCCGGAGTACAATCACGCAGTCCAGTCTACCACCCACCGGATCTCGCTCCTTGTTCGTCAGCGCATTCGACTTGTTCAAGATCGGTCTCGGGCCATCGAGCTCGCACACGATGGGACCGATGCGTGCCGCATACCGCTTCGTCCACGAGCTCGCCATCGACCAGCCGCTCGAGAGCGTCACGCAGATCTTTGTCGACCTTTACGGCTCGCTTGCCCTGACCGGCCGCGGCCACGGGACCGATCGCGCGATCCTGCTGGGACTTTCGGGCGAGACGCCGGATCGCGTCGATCCCGACCAGGTTGAGCGCAAGGTACGGCAGATCCGCGAAGCGCAAACCCTCTCGCTCGACGGCAGGCACGAGATCACCTTCCGCGAGGACGAGCATCTGCGCTTTCGCGTCGACAAGTCGCTGGCATTCCACAGCAACGGCATCCGGTTCACCGCGCTCGACGCCTCCGGCGCGCGCCTCGCCCGCAAAGTGTACTTTTCCGTCGGCGGCGGCTTCATCGTCGCCGAGAATGAAATCGAGCAGCTGGCCGACGCGCCGCAGCGCCTGCGCGTGCCCTACCCTTTCAACAGCGCTGCCGAGCTATTGAAGCAGGGCGATGCCGCGCACAAGCGGATTCCCGAAATGATGCGCATCAACGAGCTCGCGTTGCGCAGCCCCGATCAGGTTCGATTCGGTCTGCTCGAGCGCTGGCAGATCATGAACGACTGCATCGAACGGGGCTTGCGCAATGAAGGCATCCTCCCCGGCGGCCTGAACGTCCGGCGCCGGGCCAAGGGCCTGCATGAGGCGCTGCTCGCCAAGCGCGCGCAGAAGGAGCGCAATCCGACCGAGACGATCGACTGGGTAAGCCTCTACGCGATCGCGGTCAACGAGGAAAATGCCGCCGGGGGCCGCGTCGTGACCGCGCCGACCAACGGCGCAGCCGGCATCATTCCGGCGGTGATCCGCTATTACCGCGAATTTTACCAAGAGGCCAACGAAGACGGCATCGTCGCGTTCCTGCTCACCGCCGCGGCAATCGGCGGCCTGTGCAAGCGCAACGCGTCGCTCTCCGGGGCCGAGGTCGGATGCCAGGGCGAAGTCGGCGTCGCCTGCTCGATGGCGGCAGCCGGTCTCACTGCGGCGCTGGGCGGCAGCAATGCGCAGATCGAGAACGCCGCCGAAATCGGCATCGAGCACCACCTCGGCATGAGCTGCGACCCGGTCGGCGGACTGGTGCAGATACCCTGCATCGAGCGCAATGCG
This sequence comes from Casimicrobiaceae bacterium, assembly GCA_035996965.1. GTDB lineage: Bacteria > Pseudomonadota > Gammaproteobacteria > Burkholderiales > Casimicrobiaceae > PALSA-1003. The sequence goes on from DASYJB010000143.1 coordinate 9,578, forward strand.
ATGGGTGCGATCAAGGCGATAAACGCCGCGTCACTGGCGCTGCGTGGCGACGGCGTCCACCGCGTTCCGCTCGACGCCGTCATCAAGACGATGTACGAGACCGGACGCGACATGATGGCGAAATACAAGGAAACCTCGCTCGGCGGGCTGGCGGTGAACGTCGTCGACTGCTGAATTCCGATCCGCCGCGATCTCTGTCAGAATGGCGTAAGGATCGCGGCCCGAGGCCGCGCACAAGGCGTGGGGATCGAATGAAGCGCTGCTGCCTGATCGTGCTTTTCGCGCTGGCGCCGCTGGCGCCTGCCGTCGCGCTGACGCCGCTGCCCGACTTCAAGCTCGACGGCTATGTCGCGACCTGGTACGAGATCGCGTCGATCCGCGGGTTTCTGCAAAGCCGCTGCGCGCGCGACACGCGAACCGAATACTCGATCGGAGAAAACGGCGCGCTGATGCTCGAGAGCAAATGCCTGCGCGCCGACGGCACCCCCGAGCGCTCTGAGGCGCGCGCCCGGCCGCTCGATCCCGCCCTGCCATCGGTGCTCAAGATCACGAGCGTGCACCTGCTCGGCATCTGGTGGTATCCGTTCGGTCGCGAATCGATCCTCGTCGCGCGCGGCCCCGATCGGCGCTGGCTGGCCGTCGGCCACCCGTCGCTACACTACGCCCGCATTCTTTCTCGTGCTCCTGCGCTGTCCGACGACGACCTGAGAAGCGCGGCCGCGGCGCTGGCCGAAGCGCAGTTCGACCTGTGCGCGATGGTGCTGACCGTGCAGACCGACGGCCGACAGCAGCCGTCGCGCGTGTGCGACATCCTGAAGGCGACGCCAGCGCCCGGACCCGCACCGGGCGCGCTGCAGTGACGAC
>DASYJB010000144.1:0-15633 GCA_035996965.1 Casimicrobiaceae bacterium
GGACAATGCTGCCGATCGGGCTTCCGCCGAAGGTCGACGCAACGCTGAACCGGATCGCGCCCGGATTGATGCGCCGCGAACAATTTCTCGATTTTATGAAGAGTCGCAGCTTTCGCCAGAGTCTGTTGATCCGCGCGGGCGCGGCGCTCGATCGCAAACTCTCGCCGGCCCGAGTGATGGCGCTGCGTGTCGCGGCGCCGGTGCAGCGCAACGAGGCGCCTGTCGACCTCGCGTCGGATCGCGCCGAGACCTTTCGCTTTGCCGACGGACGAAGCGTCGAGGCGTCCAGCCGAATCGTCAAGTCCGCGCTGGCGATACTGGCCGCGCAATGGCCGCTTCCGATCCCCTTCGACCCATTGCACCAGGGTGCTGCGGCGAACATCGGCTCGCACGACGCGTCGGCCGAGCGCAACGGTCTGGCGGCCGAGATCCTGCGCCTGCACCTGGGTGGCGTGGCGGAGTTGCACCGCGCAGCCCCGCCGTTCGTGCTGGCCTCAGGCTCGCGGCCCGAGGCGGGCGCCATAGCCAGGCGCGACGCGCCGCGCGGTGCGGCAAGTGCGAACCTGCGACACGAGCCGATCGCACTGCGGGACGGTGAGCGCGCGTTGCTGCCGCTGCTCGACGGCACTCGCACGCGTGCCGAGATCGCCGCATCGCGCTGGCCCGTGCTGCCCGAGGCGGAACGCCTGGCCGCGCTCGATACCGCGCTTGCCTCGCTGGGACGGCAGGCGCTTCTGGTGCGCTGAGCGCGCGCGCTTGGATGCCGCTCGGATTGTCGTCGTTCGCGCGCGGTCACGCTATCCGATCGAACCGCCGATAGCCGATCGCCTCGGCGACATGCGCTCCCGCCAGCGCGTCGCTGTCGGCGAGATCGGCAATCGTGCGCGCCACCTTGAGAATCCGGTGATAGGCGCGCGCCGACAGCGCGAGGCGTGCGAACGCGCTTTTCAGCAGCGCGTCCCCGTCGGCATTCGGAATGCACCAGCGCTCGACCTCCTTGACGTCCAACCATGCGTTCGCCTTCGCCTGGCGATGATGCTGACGCCGCCTCGCCGCGGCGACGCGCCCGCGCACCGCGGCGCTCGTCTCCCCGCCTGCGGCAGCCCGACGCGGTCCCGGCAACGCGTCGGCTGCGAGCGAAGGCACCTCGATCTGAAGATCGATGCGGTCGAGTAGCGGGCCCGAAATGCGCGCCCGATAGCGCGCGACCTGATCCGGCGTGCAGCGGCACCTGCCGCTGGCGTGGCCCAGGTAGCCGCAGGGGCAGGGATTCATCGCTGCGACGAACTGGAAGCGGGCCGGAAACGTCGCTTGGCGCGCCGCGCGCGAGATATGGATGCGGCCCGATTCGATCGGCTCGCGCAGGACTTCGAGCACCCTGCGGTCCCACTCCGGCAACTCGTCGAGGAACAGCACGCCGTGATGGGCGAGCGAGATTTCGCCGGGCCGCGGATCGCTCCCACCACCGACCAGCGCGACCGCGGAGGCGGTGTGGTGAGGCGCGCGAAACGCGCGCTGTCCCCAGTCGTCGGGAGAAAAACGGCCGGTCAGCGATTGCAGCGCGGCGGATTCGAGCGCCTCGTCCTCGGACAGCGGCGGCAGCAGGCCCGGCAGCCGCTGTGCCAGCATCGATTTGCCGGTTCCGGGTGGACCGATCATCAGGATGCTGTGCGATCCCGCGGCGGCGACTTCGAGCGCGCGCTTGGCCCGCGCTTGCCCGCGGACGTCGATCAAGTCCGGACCGGCGATCGCATCGCACGGCGGCCGCGGCGTGAGCACCGGCAGCGGCGTGCGCCCGGTCAGGTGCGCGCAGACCTCGAGCAGCGATGCAGCCGGGTGGACGATCGCATCGCGGACAAGCGATGCCTCGGCGGCCGACGCCGCCGGAAGGACAAAGGCGCGTCCATCGCGGCGCGCGGAAAGCACCATCGCCAGCGCGCCGCGGATCGCGCGAAGCTCTCCGGTCAGCGCGAGCTCGCCGGCGAATTCGTATTGCGCAAGGGCCGGCGCCGGAATCTGCCCGGTCGCAGCCAGGATGCCGAGCGCGATCGGCAGATCGAAGCGGCCGGATTCCTTCGGCAGATCGGCGGGTGCGAGGTTGACGGTGACGCGGCGCGCCGGAAATTCGAACTGCGCGTTCTGCAGCGCCGCCCGGACTCTATCGCGCGCTTCGCGCACCTCGGTCTCGGGCAATCCGACCAAGTGCACAGCCGGAAGCCCACCGGCCAGATGCACCTCGACGGTGACCCTCGGCGCGTCGACGCCGGACAGCGCACGGCTGTGCACGACGGCGACTGCCATGGCGCTCCTCGACCTGAAGACACACGATCGAGGAGATTAACCAGTCGCGCGGCGTGCGCTCTCGGCCGTTCGGCCTACCGCGGCTGTGCGGACGAATCTAGCGAGGCGTCCCGGCGCGGGCTTCGAGTTCCGCCACCCGCGCCTCCAGCGCTTCGAGCTTTTCGCGCGTGCGCAGCAACACGCGGGCCTGGACATCGAATTCCTCGCGCGTCACCAGATCGAGCTTGGCCAGGGCGCCGCTCAGCATCGCCTTCAGGTTTTTTTCGGCGTCTCGGGCCGGGCTTGCAGCGAATGCTGCGGCCACGCGCGCACTTAGGTCGTCGAGAATTTTGCTGTCGAGCATTCGGGCCTCCTTGCCGATCGTTGATCGAGTCTAACAAAGCGTCGCGGCCGCCGCTCCCGGCGCGCGAAGAGTGCGTCCCAATGGCGTGCGCCGGCCCGCCAGTCTGCACTATCTTGGGGCAAATTCTGGGTGCGTCGCAATACCATCGATGGCCGCAAGAGACAGTAACCCACTGATTCACAAGCAAGTAACGGCATGGCATGGCTCGTGCTGAGTGGGTGGGGGGAAGTCTTGTTCGTCATTCAGTCAAGGAGAGAAGGATGTACGCCAAATTGCGCCCGATGTTTTCGCTTGTTGTGCTGGCCGCCGCAGCTTCTGTCGGTACAGCGCAAGCGCAAACCCCCGTGCCTGTGCCCGTGCCTGTGCCCGTGCCCGTGGCCGCACCGGAGGCCAAGCCGGACTACACGATCACCGGCAACTTCGGCATCTACAGCCAGTACGTTTTCCGCGGACTGACGCAGACCGATCGCAAGCCCGCGGTCCAGGGCGGATTCGACTACGCGAACACCAACGGCATCTACCTCGGCACCTGGGCCTCGAACATCAGCTGGCTGCACGATGCCGGCGTGTGCAATCACGGCTGCAGCCTGGAATGGGATTTCTACGGCGGCTGGAAGTACGCGATCAACGACGACTGGGGCACCGACATCGGTCTGCTCTATTACTACTATCCGGGCGACTATCTCGGCGGCGTCACCAAGCCGGACACGACCGAGATCTATGGAGCGATATCGTGGAAGTGGGTGTCGCTCAAATACTCGTACAGCGTCGATCACACGTTCGGCGTGCCGGACACCGCCGGATACATCGACCTGTCGGCGAACTACCCGATCAACGATGCATGGACGTTCAATGCCCACGTCGGCCACCAGGACTACCAGGGGAGCACCAACGGGGTCAGCAACAACGTCTTCGACTACACCGACTGGAAGCTTGGCGTGACCTGGGCGATCAATGGCTACAACATCGGCGCGTACTACACCGACACCAACGCCAAGGATGCCGGCTACACGCTTGCCGGACGCAACATCGGCAAGGCGACCGGCACGGTGTTCCTGCAGAAGACGTTCTGATTCGAAACGCGGCGGTGCGCGCGCACTCATCTAGGGGCAAACAATGAAACTGGTAACCGCGATCATCAAGCCGTTCAAGCTGGACGAGGTCCGGGAGGCCCTGTCCGCGATCGGCGTGCAAGGCATTACCGTCACCGAGGTCAAGGGCTTCGGCCGGCAAAAAGGACACACCGAGCTCTATCGGGGTGCGGAGTATGTCGTCGATTTCCTTCCGAAGGTCAAGATCGAGGCCGCGATCAAGAGCGACCTGCTCGATCGCGTCATCGAGGCGATCGAAAAGGCGGCCAACACCGGCAAGATCGGCGACGGGAAGATCTTCGTTTTCGAGCTCGAACAAGTCGTGCGCATCCGGACCGGCGAGACCGGTGCCGATGCGCTCTAAGGGGAACATCATGAAGCGATTGTTTGCGTTGGTCGCCGTCATCGGCGCGCTATGCGCGGGAGGCGCGGTACTCGCGCAGGACAACAAGGCCGCCACGCCGCCGCCGGCGGCAACCGCACCCGCAGCGGCACCCGCGCCAGCGGATGCCAAAGCGGAGCCTGCGAAGGCCGATGCGAGCGCGCCGGCGGCGGCCGCTGCCGCAGCGCCCCCGGCGCCGACGTCGCCGCAGCTGGTCGGCGTCGACAAGATCAGCAGCGGCGACACCGCATGGATGCTTACATCCACCGCGCTTGTATTGCTGATGACCGTTCCCGGCCTCGCGCTGTTCTACGGCGGCATGGTGCGCAAGAAGAACGTGCTGGCGACGGTGATGCAGAGCTTCGCGATCACCTGTCTGGTGACCGTGCTCTGGGTGATCGCCGGCTACAGTCTGGCGTTCATGCCCGGCGGTCCGTTCGTCGGCAGCCTCGACCGCCTGTTCCTCAACGGCATGCTGTTCCAGAAGGAAGCCGGGAAGATAAGCGTGTCGCACCTCGGGCTTACGATTCCCGAGTCGGTCTACATGACGTTCCAGATGACGTTCGCGATCATCACGCCCGCGCTGATCGCAGGCGCCTTCGCCGATCGGATGAAGTTCTCGGCGATGCTGTGGTTCATGGGTCTGTGGTCACTGCTGATCTATTCGCCGATCGCGCACATGATGTGGGAGCCCTCCGGCTACTGGGCGGGCAAGGGCGTGCTCGATTTCGCCGGCGGCACGGTCGTGCACATCAATGCCGGCATCGCGGGCCTCGTCTGCGCGCTGGTGCTCGGCAAGCGGCTGGGTTACGGCAAGGAGCCGATGGCGCCGCACAACCTGACGCTGACGCTGATCGGCGCCTCGCTGTTGTGGGTCGGCTGGTTCGGCTTCAACGCGGGCTCCGCCGTTGCGGCCGACGGACGAGCCGGCATGGCGATGGTCGTCACCCAGCTCGCGACCGCGGTTGCCGCACTGGCGTGGATGTTCACCGAGTGGATCACCAAGGGCAAGCCGTCGGTGCTGGGCATCGCCTCGGGCGCGGTTGCGGGCCTGGTCGCGATCACGCCGGCATCCGGTTTCGTCGGGGTTACCGGGGCCTTCGTCATCGGAATCGCGGCCGGCGTGCTGTGCTTCTTCGCCGCCACGGCAGTCAAGAGAATGTTTGGCTACGACGACTCGCTGGATGCATTCGGCGTGCACTGCATCGGCGGCATTGTCGGGGCGCTCTTGACTGGCGTGTTCAACGTCAAGGACATCAGCGGCGCCGACGCGGACTTCATGGTGCAGCTGGGCGCCGTCGCGACGACACTGATCTACAGCGGCGTCGGCAGCTTCATCATTCTCAAGGTCATCGACATGGTCGTCGGCTTGCGCGTCTCCGAAGAAGAGGAGCGCGAAGGCCTCGACATCAGTCTTCACGGCGAGCGCGTGGAGTAGGCCGGTACTTTACGTCCGGTCTGGGTTTCTCCTCCGTGGTCATTCGGGGCGCCGAAAGCGCCCCGTTTTTTTCCGGCGCGTTCAGCGCCGCGCGCGCTGCTTCTTCGCCCGCGGATGCGCCTGATCGTAGATCTTGGCCAGGTACTGGAAGTCGAGGTGCGTGTAGATCTGCGTGCTGGCAATGCTCGCGTGGCCCAGCAGCTCCTGCACGGCGCGCAGATCGCCGGAGGACTGCAACAGGTGCGAGGCGAACGAATGCCGAAGCATGTGCGGGTGGACGTGCCGAGCGAGTCCCCGCTTGACCGCCCATCCGGCGAGGCGTTGCTGGATCGCCCGCGACGTGAGCCGCCTTCCCGAGCGGCTGATGAACACGGCCTCACTGTCGGGCGCTGGCAAGGTCGGCCGCAGCGCGAGCCACGCCTTGAGGGAAACCCGCGCGGGCTCGCCGACGGGAACGATGCGCTCCTTGGCGCCCTTGCCGAGCACGCGCACCTCGCCTTCAGCCAGATCGAGCGCCGTGAGCTCGAGCCCGGCAAGCTCGGACACGCGCAGGCCCGACGAATACGCGAGCTCGAGCAGCGCGCGGTCGCGCACCGCGAGCACGTCTTCGTCGGCGATGGCGACCAGTCGCACTGCTTCGTCGGGCGAAAGGACCGCCGGCAAATGCCGCGACGACCTGGGGGCCTTGAGTCCCGCACACGGGTTGTCCTTGATCGAGGGCTCGTGATCGATGGCGAAACGGTAAAAAGCGCGCCAACCGGACAGGACGCGCGTGAGGCTCTTGCCCGACAAGCCGCGTGCATGCAGCATGCCCAGAAAGCGTCTGAGCTCCGCGGGGGATAGCCCGGCGAGCGGCAAGTCCCCGGCGAGCTGCTGCAACATCCGGACGTCGCGGCGGTAGGCGCTTCGCGTGTGCGCTGGCCGAGTCGACAGATGCCGCTCGAACGCCAGGACCAGCGGTTCGGCCCGCGCATTCCGCGGCGGCGGCGGACTGGCGCGGGACGAAGCGCTCATCAGGATCAGCCTTGCGGCAGAAAACGCGCGGTCGCGACGCTGGCGAGCTCCGACAAGCGGGTCAGATGCATCGTTCCGAGGCCCGCGTAGAAGCGGCCCGGATCCTCGCTGCCGAGCGCCAGCAGGCCGAAAGTATGGTGCGTGCGCAGCGGCAGCAGCGCGAACGATGCGAGCGAGAGGCCGCCTTCGAACCATTCGCGCGATTCGAACGGCGCCTGCGTGCCGCAGTACGGCGAACCGAGTGCGGCTGCGTATTCGCGGATTTCCTGGCTGGTCGCGGCGAGCTCCGGCAGATACGACTGCTCGGGCACCCTGCCCCACAGACGCAGCGTCACCTGCGGCACGTGAAAGTCTTCGCTCAGGCTGTGGTACAGAACACCCAGCGTCGTTTCCAGGTCCGCCGCCGAAAAAAGCGCGAGCGTCGAGCGATGCAGCTTTTCGCTGATCGAATCGTTGTCGGTGCCGAACTGGATCAATTCGCGCAGCTTCGACTCGAGTTGGCCGTTCTTCTCCCGAAGGGTCACGATCTGCCGTTCGGCGATCGGAATCGCATGGCCGCCATGCGGATGCGGGACGTAGATCTCGGCAAGCAGATCGGCGTATTGCTCGAAGAATTCCACATGCTGCTTCAGATACTCCGCGACCGCCTCGGCGTTCATCCCTGCTTCCTTGTCGGTTTCATTCATTCGTCGACCTGCCATTCGCCTTCGAACACCGTCTGCGCCGGGCCGGTCATCAGCACCGGCTCGCCCGCCCCATCCCAGCGTATCGTGAGCTCACCGCCGCGGGTTCGGACGCGAACCGTCGAATCGAGCAGGCCCCGCCGGATCCCGGCGACAACGGCCGCGCAAGCGCCGGTGCCGCAGGCCAAGGTCTCGCCGGCGCCACGCTCCCATACGCGCAGGCGAATGTTAGCGCGATCGACGACCTGCATGTAGCCCGCGTTGGCGCCGCGGGGAAACCGCGGATGGCGTTCGATCAGCGGACCTTGAGTGGCGACCGGCGCGGTTTCAACGTCGGCGACGACTTGCACCGCATGCGGATTGCCCATCGACAGCGCGCTGATCGTAACCGACTCACCGGCAACGTCGAGCGCCTGCGTCGGCGCCGCGCTGTCGCCGATGAAAGGAATCGTTTCGGGCTCGAAGCGCGGCACGCCCATGTCGACCCGCACCTGGCCGTCGACTTCGAGCGTCGGTTCGATGATCCCGCCGCGGGTTTCGACGCGAATCGTCCGCTTGGTCGTCAGTCCCTGGTCGCGGACGAAATGGACGAAGCAGCGAGCGCCGTTGCCGCACTGCTCGACCTCGCCGCCGTCGGCGTTGAAGATCCGGTAGCGGAAGTCGACGTCGGCGCGCGATGGCCGTTCGACCAGCAGCACTTGGTCGCAGCCGATGCCGAAATGACGATCGGCAAGGTGCGCGATCTGGGCGCGGTCGAGGTCGACGCGCTGGCGAATGCCGTCGAGCATCACAAAGTCGTTGCCCAGTCCCTGCATCTTGGTGAACTTGAGACGCATATCAATTATTGCGGGCCGCGTTCGATCCGGTGCACGCTATTCCCGGCGGATGCCTCCTTCGGTGCGAGCAAAAAAACTTCGAAGCCCGCCCGCGTCAGCGAACGTGGAATGCGCGCGGTGCCGAACCACTGCGTGGCCGTGGCGACCAGCAGCACCGGCGTGCTCACGAGAGCAGCAGGCGCACGGTCCTACACGTTGAAACGAAAGTGCATGACGTCGCCGTCGCGGACGACGTAGTCCTTGCCTTCGAGCCGCATTTTCCCCCCCTCTTTTGCGCCCTGCTCGCCCTTGCAGGCGAGAAAGTCATCATAGGCGATGACCTCGGCCCGGATAAAGCCTTTTTCGAAATCGGTGTGGATCACGCCGGCAGCCTGGGGCGCGGTGCTGCCGCGATGTATCGTCCAGGCACGGACCTCCTTCGGCCCGGCGGTGAAGTAGGTCTCCAGACCGAGCAATTTGTAGCCGGCGTGGATCAGGCGGTCAAGACCGGCTTCGGCAAGACCCATGTCGGCGAGGAAAATTTGCTTGTCGGCGTCGTCGAGATCGGCGATCTGGGCTTCGAGTGCCGCGCTGATCGCGACCACCGGCGCTCCCTCGCGGGCGGCATAGGCTTCGATCCGGTCGAGCAGCGGATTGCCGGTGAACCCGTGCTCGGACACGTTGGCCACGTACATCGTCGGCTTCATCGTCAGCAGGAACAGCGGCTTCAGCACCGCCAGTTCTTCGGGATAGAGGTCGACCGAGCGAGCCGGCCGCGCATCGTTCAGTGCGGGAACGATCTTTTCCAGCGCCGCCACCAGCCGCTTCGCCTCCTTGTCGCCACCGGCCCGGGCCGCTTTGGCATACCGGTTCATCTGCTTGTCGACGGCGGCGAGGTCGGCCAGCGCAAGCTCGGTGTTGATCGTCTCGATGTCCGAGACCGGATCGATTTTGCCGGCGACGTGCACAACGTTTGGATCCTCGAAACAGCGCACGACATGGGCGATGGCGTCGGTCTCGCGAATGTTGGCCAGAAACTGGTTGCCCAGTCCTTCCCCTTTCGAAGCGCCGGCGACCAGCCCGGCGATGTCGACGAATTCGACCACGGCCGGAAGCACGCGCTCGGGGCGCGCGATCGCGGCCAGCGCCGCGAGCCGCGGGTCCGGCACCTCGACGATGCCGACGTTGGGCTCGATCGTGCAGAACGGATAATTTTCCGCCGCGATGCCGGCGCGGGTCAGCGCGTTGAACAGCGTCGACTTGCCGACGTTGGGCAGACCGACGATTCCGCATTTGAGACTCATGAGCTTGCCGGTCCTTCGGAAGCGGATGGCGGCCGCGGCGCGGTGTGGAGCTCGTGCATCGCGCGCTCGGTCTCGCCGCGCGCGAGCCACGGCCATATCGCCAGCGCCCGCGCGATCGCGTCTGCTATCAGCAGCCGCTCCTCATTGGGTGGCGGATGCAGCACATAGTCGGCAACTTCCTGTTCGGACAGCGCGCCGTCGCGCGGATGGCCGATGCCGAGTCGCAGCCGCCAGAAGTCGCCGCTGCCCAGCGCGGCGGCGATGTCCTTCAGGCCGTTGTGTCCGGCATTGCCGCCGCCCTGCTTCAGCTTGACCACGCCGGGCTTCAGGTCGAGCTCGTCGTGTGCGACCAGGATCTCGGCGGGCGCGACCCGATAGAAGCGGGCAAGCGAGGCAACCGCGAGTCCGCTGCGATTCATGAAGGTCTGGGGCATCGCGAGGCGCATGTCGCCGTCGTTGCCGCGCGTCGCGGCCACCTGCGCCTGAAATTTCGATTCGGCGCGAAAGCTCGCCTGCAGGGTCCCGGCAAGGCGTTCGATCCACCAGAAACCGGCGTTGTGCCGCGTCTCCCGGTATTCGCGTCCCGGATTGCCGAGGCCGACGATGAGGTGGAAGGCATGCGCCATGGCGTCAGCTCATTTGCGCCAAGGGCCGGGGCGAAACAGCAAAAAGGCCCGCCGAGAGAAGCGCCGGCGGGCCTTCTGCGTACCCCAGGCACTTATTTCTTGTCGTCCTTCTTGGCAGGCGCCTTGTCGGCACCCTTTTCCGAGGGCTTCTCACCGCTCTTTTCCGCGGCCTTGTCGCCAGGCTTGGCTCCTTCCGCCGGCACAGCCTCGCCCGCCACCGCTTCGGTCGTCGGCGCCGCGACTTCCTCGACCTCGACGACGATGCGCGGCACGATGGCCGTCGCCACGACGGGGCTCGCGCCCGGCCGGGTCACCGCGGTCACGCCTGCAGGCAGCTTGAGATCCGATACGTGTATCGATTGCCCGACCGCGAGCGTCGACAAGTCGACTTCGACGAAGCCGGGGAGATCCTTGGGCAAGCACGAGACGTCGAGCTCGGTCAGCACGTGGCTGATGATGGCGTCGGTCGTCTTGACCGCCGGCGCGAGCTCGGCGTTGATGAAGTGCAGCGGCACCTTCATATGGATCTTGCGGTTCTCGTCGACCCGCTGGAAATCGATGTGCAGCACCTCGTGCCGAAACGGATGCATCTGCACGTCGCGCAGCAGTACCCGCTGCGCGGCTTCGCCCAGCTTCATCGTCAGGATCGACGAATGAAACGCTTCCTTGTTGAGCGCGTGGATCAGGGCATTGTGATCGAGCTCGATCGGTTCGGGCTTCTCGGCGCCGCCGTACACAATTCCCGGCGCGCGACCGGTGCGGCGCAGCCGGCGGCTCGCGCCTCGTCCTTCGGTGCCGCGGGGAAAGGCGGTAAATTCGAACTGCATGGTGTTGCTCCTGTTGTCTGCGGCCTTCCGCGCCCTTATGCGCCGAGGTCGTCCGCGATGGCGACAATGCCGCCGGCAGGCGGCGACGGGAAAGCCTTGAATTCTAACCCGAATTGCCCTTACAGCGCAAACCTTGCGCGGCCTCTTCGGGAATCCACGCAACTCAATGCGACGAGTGTCGGCCGCAGCCCGCTTTCGCGGTCGCATCCCCCGCTAGCGCGGGGGCCCCTGCTCCGCGCTCCAGCAGGCTTACTCCGTAAACAGCGAGCTGACCGATTCCTCGTTGGAGATGCGCGTCATCGTCTCGGCAAGGAGCTGCGCGCAGGAAAGCTGTCGGATGCGCTTGCAGGCGCGCGCTTCGTCGGACAGCGCGATCGTGTCGGTCACGACGATCTCGTCCAGCTCCGATTCGGCGATGCGCGCGACGGCGCCGCCCGACAGAACCGGATGCGTGCAGTAGGCGAGTACTTTCTGTGCGCCGTTGGCCTTGAGCGCCGATGCCGCTTTGCACAGGGTGTTGGCGGTGTCGACGATGTCGTCCATGATCACACAGGCGCGACCCGCGACGTCGCCGATGATGTTCATCACCTCGGCGACGTTGGCCTTCGGCCTGCGCTTGTCGATGATCGCCAGATCGGAGTCGAGCCGCTTTGCGATCGCCCGCGCACGCACGACGCCGCCTACGTCGGGCGAGACGACCAGCAGATTGTCGTAGTTCTGTTTCCACAGATCGCCGAGCAGTACCGGCGTGGCGTAGATATTGTCGACCGGGATATTGAAAAATCCCTGGATCTGGTCGGCGTGCAGGTCCATCGTCATCACGCGATTGACGCCGACCGTCGTCAGCATGTCGGCGACGACCTTGGCCGTGATCGGCACCCGCGCCGACCGGGGCCGGCGGTCCTGCCGCGCATAGCCGAAATACGGTATCGCGGCGGTGATGCGACCGGCGGAAGCGCGCTTCAGCGCGTCGACCATCACCAGGATTTCCATCAGGTTGTCGTTGGTCGGCTGCGAGGTCGATTGGAGGATGAACACGTCGCGGCCACGCACGTTCTCCAGCAGCTCGACCATCACCTCGCCGTCGGAGAATCGGCCGACGATGCATCGGCCGAGGCTGATGTTCATGTGCCGGACGACGGCCTCGGCGAGCTTCGGGTTGGCGCTTCCGGTAAAGATCCGCATCCGCTCGAACGCCATCGTCGCCGCCTATGGAAGACGCGGGGAGGCCGCCCGAACGGAGGGCCTGCCCGACGTGTTGGTGGCTGGGGAGGTAGGGATCGAACCTACGAATGCCGGAATCAAAATCCGGTGCCTTACCACTTGGCGACTCCCCAAGGGAAACCGTTCGCGCGCGGGAACATCAACGTGAGGCAAACGACCACAGCGGGTGGCGGTTCAGCGCGCGAGCAACAAATCCGGCCGTTTCTCCGGCGTTTCCACCGGCGCTTTCACCGGTGCCTTCTGTCACGCGCGGCACCCGCGAGAGCGCTCGCTGCGCGGCATATTCGGAAGCGAAAGCGGCGAACACGCACGCTCCGGATCCGGTCATCCGCGCTGCCGACGCTGGCGCCGCGCGCGACAGCGCGGCAAGACAGCCGGCGATCTCCGGGAACCGCGCGGCCGCAACCGCTTGCAGGTCGTTTCGGCCGTACCCCTCGGAAAAGACAGCCATTTTCGCGGACTGGCTGTGTCGTGTCAATTCAGGAGCAGCGAACACGGCCTTGGTCGAGACCTCGATCGGCGGCGACAACACGACGAACCAGGTTTGCGGCAGGGTGACCGACTCGAGCATTTCACCGATGCCCTGTGCGCGCGCCGTTTCGCCGAACACAAAGAACGGAACGTCGGTGCCGAGCTCGAGCGCGAGGCGCATCAGTTCGTGCCGCGACAACCCGAGTTGCCAAAGCCGGTTGAGACCGAGCAGGACCGTGGCTGCGTCCGAGCTCCCGCCGCCGACGCCGCCGCCTACGGCCAGACGCTTGTCGACAGCGATAGTGACGCCGTGCGCAACGCCGCATGACCGCTGCAGCAGCCGCGCCGCGCGCACGGTCAGGTCCTCTTCGGCGGGCACGCCCGCGGCGCCGCGCAACCGCACGACATCGGCATCATCGCGCCGCGACAGCGAAACGACGTCGCCGCGCGTGATCATCACCAGCAACGACTCGAGCGTGTGGTAGCCGTCGGGGCGCCGTCCGGTCACGTGCAGGAACAGATTGAGTTTCGCCGGCGCGGGCAGCACCAGCACACGGTGCTCGCTCATCGCCAGGAATCGACGGCGATGCGCAATTCGACCTCCGCGTAGTCGAGCGTCAGGCGTTTGGGGCGCGACAAACCGTCGCTGCCCCGCTCGAACGCCTGGTAGACGACGCTCCAGCCGTCCTGGCGCAGGGCGGCCGGCATGCCGTCGCTTGCCCGCTCGACCGCCGCCGGCACCCCGTCGCGCGGCAGCCCCTGGATCCAGAATGCCAGCCCTTCGACCGGCAGCGGCCAGCCGAGCGCGCGCGTGGTCAGCGCCGCCCAGTCACCGGCCGTCTCGACTCTTCCATCGGGGGTTTGCAGACGCACGCCGCTCGCATCGCCGCTCAGGCGCGCGATCGTCTGGCCGAGCGGTGAGCTCAAATCGAGCTCGTCGCGTTGCCGCTCGTGTGTCCAGCGGAAGTTGGCAGTCAGCGCATCGTTGCCGCGCCGCGCCGACAGGCGTCCGGTCAACTCGAACGCCGTCGCCTGTGCCACGAGTGCGCTTGCCGGGGCCGGTCGCTCGACCAGCGCCGGCACGCAAGAGCAAAGGAGCACCGCGCCAGCCGCGGCGACTGCGCGAGCGCACATGCCGCGCAGCCTGGGCATCGACTTGGCGACCGGACGTCAGTGCGCCAGACGGCGCATCGTCTCGATCAGGACCGGATTGTCGGGCGAGGCCCTGAGCTGCGATTGCCACAGCTCGGTGGCCCGCTCGCGCTCGCCTTTCGCCCACAGCACTTCGCCCAGATGCGCGGCGATCTCGGGGTCCGCCTGGTCGCCGAATGCCCGCCGCAGGAATTTTTCCGAATCGTCGAGCTTGCCAAGCCGATAGTTGGCCCAGCCCATGCTGTCGAGAATGAACGGATCGTCCGGCGCGATCTGCAGCGCTTTTTCGATCAGCTTCAGTCCCTCCGCGGTGCGCGGCGTGCGGTCGACCAGCGTGTAGCCGAGCGCATTGAGCGCCTGCGCGTTGTCCGGCTTGAGCTGGATCAGCCGCTTGAGCCTCGACTCGACCTCGTCGATGCGGTCGAGCTTCTCGGCGACCATTGCGACATCATAGAGCAGGTCGACCGAATCGGCCTGGCGCTCGAGCGCTTCGGTAAGAACCGCGTACGCGCTCTTGTAATCCCCGGCATCGCGCAACAACTGCGCCTCCGCCTGCGCGAGCTCGACTCGCCGCTCGGCCGACTCCGGCTTCAGCCCGTCCAGATAGCTGCGCGCCGCGGCGATGTCGCCTTTTTTCGCGATCATCGCGCCGATGCGCAGCTTGGCGAGCCAGGCGCGATCGCCTTCGGTGACTTCGCGGTACCGGGCAATCGCCTCGTCGTAGCGCTTGGTTTCTTCGGCCAGCTGGGCGAGATAGAACGGCACGACGCCCTTGTCGCCGTAACCGACCTTGTCGAGCTCGTCGAGCAGTCGCTGCGCGGTCGCGTAATCCTTCATCTGAAGCGATATCGCCGCGACGGCGAATTCGAATTCGCGGTCTTCCGGCTCCTCGTCCCACATCTGCTGGAAGATCGCGCGCGCATCGCCGAAGCGCTTTTGCTCGACGTAGATCTGCGCCAGCGCGCCGGCAACCGCGCGCGCGTCGGGGGCCGTTGCAAGAAATTGCTTCAGGAACGCGATCGCCGCATCGGGCGATCCTTTGGCCAGAATGTCGGCCTTGATCAGGGCCGCACGGTCCCATCCGGGCTTGAGCTCGAGCGCCCGGTCGACCGCAGTCATTGCGGCAGCGGTGATTGCCGGATCGGTCAGCTTGGTGTTGTAACCGGCGAGCGCGACGGCGAACCACGCTTCCGGAACCTTCGGATACGGTCTCGCCAGATCCTGCACCAGCCGAAACGCGGCGACCTTGTCGGTTTGCGCGGCCAATGCCTGATTGAGCTGCAGGAATGCCTCGCCGAGCGACTTGTCGTTGGCCGCCGCTTCGATCAGCACGCGCTGAAGCTCGCCCTTTAGATCGGAGCCGGCTCCCGAGATGGCGAGTGAGGCCACCATCTGTCGCGCCCGTTCGGCCTTCGGATCGAGCTGCTGCCAGAGCTTCGCCGCTTCCAGCGCCAGCGTGCGCTGCCGGGCAAACAGCGCGATCTCCGTGGCGCGGCGGGCGAGCACCGGATCACGCGACTCGCGCGCGGCTTCGAAGTACGCGCGTGCCGCCAACGCCGCATCGCCGCGCTGCATCGCGACATCGCCGACTAGGATGCGATAGAGCACTTCCGGGGTCAGATCATCGGCCGCAGCGGGGATCTCGGGTGCGGCGGTCGTCCCGTCGGTTTGCCTGGGCTCGGCGGGCATCTGCGCGCGGCTGTCTCCGGCCGCCACGGCGACGGCGGTCAGGCTGACCAACAACATGGCACGAAAGAGGGGAATCACGATAGGGAGGCCAAGCTCGGTCGATTTCGATTCGAGGGCCGGCACATCGCCGGACCTCGTTGCATCTTAGGGTATATTTGCCCGAGCAACAAACGCCACTCGACGCCTCAGATGCCCGAACTTCCGGAAGTTGAAACGACGCGCCGCGGGGTCGCGCCTCACGTAGAACGGCAGAAAGTGACGGCGGTGAGGATC
>DASYJB010000145.1:0-4809 GCA_035996965.1 Casimicrobiaceae bacterium
GTGCCCGGCATCAAGATTCGAGAATGGTATCGATTGAATCGGCGCTTAAGCCGGTTCTAGCTACCCGCGGCGCCAAGCCGCGGAAAAAAGCGGCCGGTGTGCTTGAGGTAGGCCTGGTAGCGGGCACCGTGCACCTTGAGCAGATGCCGCTCCTCGTTTCGCGCCTTGAGGTTCATCAGACCGAGGTGCACGATCGCAACGACGATCATCGGCGCCGTCGGCACGATCAGCACCGAACACAGCATCAACAGCATCTGCAGGGCGTAGATCGGATGCCGGACGCGCGCGAACAAGCCGTCGGTGATCAGCGCGCTCTTTTGCGTGTCGCTGACCGCCATCCGCCAGTCGCTGCCCATCCGCCTCCAGCATTTGACGGTAAGTGCGAGGCACATCACCACGCAGAGCGCCGCCATCCAGCGGAGTACGGCATACGCGGGAACGTTCAGGGTGAATTCGGGCAGTGCCAGCAGCGCCGGCTCTCGGCGGGTCAGCGCCAGCCAGGGCAGCACAATCCAGAGAATGATCGCGGGCACCAGAACCAGCCACATCCTTCGCTCCAGCGGCTGTTCCGGGACGAGACCGGCGAGCTGCCGGGTCTTCCGCCGCGCGCGCACGACCATCGCGCCGACGGCGAACCAGTAGACCCAGATGGTCGCGGTCAGGACGAGCGCGGGGATGTCGATGCTGCCGGGTTGCAAAGGTTTCGCCTTGCTGTGCGTCGGTCGAGCCGGCGAGCCGGTCGACCCGGATTTTACTGCATGCCAAGCCATCGCCCGGATCCCGACAGCCGAAGGAGCGATCATGGTTCGCCTCGCAGCGCCGTTCATTGGATAATGGCCGCCGCATGCTGACAAGCGCACGACCATAAGTGATGTTCGAAGCCCCGCGCACGATAGCCGTCGTCGGCGCCGGCCTGATGGGCCGCGGCATCGCACAGATCGCGGCGCAGGCGGGATTCGACGTCGCGATCTTCGACGTCAAGCCCGATGCCGCGGCGGAAGCGCGGCGCGCGATCGCCGCGACCTTGGCGATGCTCGCCGCGAAGCACAAGCTGACCGAGGACGACGCCGCGCGTGCGACGGCGCGCATTGCGGTCGTCGGCGACCTGGGCGCGCTTTCGCGGGTCGACCTGGTGATCGAAGCGATCGTCGAGCGCCTGGATGCCAAGCAGGCTTTGTTTGCCGCGCTCGAGGCCATCGTCGGCAAGCGATGCATCCTTGCGACCAACACCTCGTCCTTGTCGGTCACCGCCATCGCCGCCGCATGCGCGAATCCGGAAAGAGTCGCCGGCCTTCATTTTTTCAGTCCGGTACCGTTGATGAAGCTGGTCGAGGTCATCGGCGGACTGTTGACGGACACGCAGGTCGTCGAGCGCCTGCTGGCCTTCGGCGCGGCGCTCGGCCACACGCCGGTCCGCGCCCGCGACACGCCCGGATTCATCGTCAATCACGCCGGTCGCGGCTACGGCACCGAAGCGCTGCGCATTCTCGGCGAGGGCATCGCCGACGTGGCCACGATCGACCGCGTGCTGACCGAGGGCGCAGGATTTCGCATGGGACCCTTCGCGCTTTTCGACTTGACCGGCCTCGACGTGTCGCAGCCGGTGATGGAATCGATCTATCACCAGTACTACGAGGAACCGCGATTCCGGCCTTCGCCGCTGGGCGCGCAGCGCCTCGCCGCCGGGGTGCTGGGACGCAAGACCGGGCGCGGCTTTTACGACTACGGCAGCGGCGCCGCGCCGGTGGCTCCGCCGCCTGTGCCCGCTGCCGCGCCGGCTCGCCGCGTCTGGGTGAGCGCGCGCGATAGCGTGGCACGACAGCGCGTCGCCTCGCTGGTCGCGCGCCTGGGCGCCGACGTCGATTCGGACGCACACCCGGCGCCCGATGTCGTCTGCCTGGTCCTGCCTTGCGGATGCGACGCGACGACCGCCGCGCTGGACGAAGGCCTCGACCCCACGCGCACCGTCGCGCTGGATGTCCTTCCGGACCTCGCGAAGCACCGCACGCTGATGACGACGCCGGTCACCCGGCCCGAGGTGCGCGATGCCGTCCATGCGCTGTTCGCCGCCGACGGCGTCAGCGTCGCGGTCATCCACGACAGCCCCGGTTTTATCGTGCAGCGCGTGCTGGCGCACATCGTCAACATCTCCTGCGATATCGCGCAGCAGCGCATCGCGGCGCCTGCCGACATCGATGTTGCCGTAAGGATCGGACTCGCCTATCCGATGGGGCCGCTGCAGTGGGGAGATGCGCTCGGACCGGCTCGCGTGCTCGCGATCCTGAGCGAGCTTGCGCGCGCCTACGGCGATCCTCGCTACCGGCCGAGCCCGTGGCTGTCGCGCCGCGCCCGCCTCGGGGTGTCGCTGCTGACACCCGAGGCGTGAGTGCACCGGCGGTGCAGCGGCGAGGCTTGCAGCCGCCGATGTGCAGTAGCATGATGATCGTGTCCTCACACCAAAGCGAGATCGACCGATGAGCAAAGGCAAGGGCAGTGGCAGTTTTCGCGGACGCGACGCCAAGACCGGGCAGCCGATCCAGATTCCACAGGTCAAGCGCCCGCAGGCCCCGTCGGTGCCGCGGGTCATGCCCCGCACCAAGGCGAGCCCGAAAGGACGCTAGGGGCGGCCATGACGTCGAAACAGCGCCGGGAAATCCTGCTTCGCGCGGGCGCGCTTGCCGCCGGCGGCGCCGGCTACGCGATGTCGGGCAGTGCCGCGGGCCAGGCGCGCACGCCGTTCAGTGTCGCCCCGACGTTCATTCCGATTGGCGGCAGCGGTGAGCTTTTTCCGGTGCGCCGCATTTATTGCATCGGCCGCAATTACGCGGCGCACGCGCGTGAGATGGGTTCCGATCCAACACGCGAGCCGCCGTTCTTTTTTCAGAAGCCCACCGATGCGGTGCAGAACGTGCCGCCGGGCGCGACCGTCGATCACCCCTACCCTCCGCTGACCAAGAACTATCACTACGAGGTCGAGCTGGTCGCCGCGCTCAAAAGCGGCGGGCGCAACATCGCGATCGACCAGGCGCTCGGCCACGTTTTCGGCTACACGGTCGGCCTGGACATGACGCGGCGCGATCTGCAGCGCGCGGCCGGCGAAGAAAAGAAACCGTGGGAAATCGGCAAGAGCTTCGATCATTCCGCGCCGCTCGGACCGCTGCAGCCGGTTGCCGCCGTCGGACACTTCACCAAGGGATCGATCTGGCTCAAGGTCAACGGGCAGATCAAGCAGAATGCCGATCTGTCGCAAATGATCTGGTCGGTCGCCGAGCAGATCAGCAAGCTCTCGGAGGCTTTCGAGCTTGCGCCCGGCGACATCATCTATTCGGGCACGCCGGAGAACGTCGGTCCGGTCGTCAAGGGCGACGTTATGGAGGCCCACATCGACGGCCTGTCGAGCATCAATGTGAAGGTCGTCTAGTGTGACTCAGTGCGCCGCCGTCACCGCAGGTGCATGCCGCCGGCCCCGAACAGCCCGATCACGCCGATGACGATCAGGTAGATCGCGACGATGTAATTCAGAAGCCGCGGAATCAGCAGGATCAGAATGCCTGCGATCAGCGAGATCAGCGGCCCGAGCGTCAGCGTTATGTTCATCGCGGTCTCCTTGTAATTGTGTCGGTCGTTCGCTAGCGCTGTGCCGCCCCCCGGCCCGAAGCCGGCGGATCGACGAGTTTCGGTGACTGCAGCGGGTCGAAATCCACCCATTTGCCCATTCGCCACGTCCCGTCGGCGCGCTCGACGTCCTTCGCCCCCAGCGATTCCAGCACGTTGGCGGCGATGACTCTTCGCGCATATTCTGGCGCGCGCGCAGCAACGATGAAACCCGCCGGACGCTCGAGCGGCACGCCGTCGGTCGAGGTCTCGGGAGGCGGCTCGCCTGCCACCTTGGCCGCCGAATCGCCTTCGCCCATGTCGTTGAGCGCGCCGGCCAGCGATCCGACATAGGCGCCGGCGCCTGCCCCGGCGACGGCGGCGGCCGGTCCCACCAGCGGCGTGGCCGCCATGCCGACGCCGAGTCCGACGACGCCGCCGATTGCCGCGCCTTTGAGCGCGCCGCTGTGCGCATGCGTTGCGCCGTGCGACTTGTCACGGTCGCCGCCGACCGGAAAGGTCGCGTGCTGCCCGGGAGGGTTCAGATAAAAGACGGTCACATCTTCGGCGGCGAAGCCTCGTTGTCGCAGCGCCTCGGCCGCACGCTCAGCCTGCGCTTCCTGCTCGAATCTTCCGGCGATGATCGGTGTCATGTGATCTCCTGCAGTCGGGCAACGGCCAAAGGCCGTCGCCGGATGCCCGGCGGATGATTCGCGCGGCGCGCCGAAGCCGCGAAGCACGGCGCAACTATTTACAACTGCTTGTAAATATTTCTGCGTTTGCCTGCGGACGCGCGCACGATGCCGGCCATGACACCGTTACAGCATTAACCGTGCCGTTCGACAGTCGGCTTGGGAGGCGTCGATCGCCGGCCCAAAGCCCCAAAGGCCAAGACCGAGGCGCGCCGACAAGAAAACGGCCGCATCAGGCAAGGTGCGGCCGCAAGTCGTTCCGGTTGGCGCGGATCAGCCCTCGGATCCCTTTTTGTCCTTCTGATCCTTGTCCTTGCCGTCGTCCCGCTTGGGCTCACCCTTTGGGGGCGCTTCCCGGGTCGGTTCCGGCGGCCGGGCTTCGCGCTTCTGCTGCTCGGCCTGCTGAGCCTTCTGCTGCTCCTGCTGCTGACGGCGCTGGTCCGCCTGCTGGCTTTGCTGCTGCTGCCGCTGTTGTTCGGCCTGCTGCCGCTGCTGCTGGCCCTGCTGCTGCTCCTGCTGCTGA
>DASYJB010000146.1:0-7287 GCA_035996965.1 Casimicrobiaceae bacterium
ACCATGACTGCGCCGACGTAGACCAGCACCAGTGCGATTGCCAGGAATTCGGCTTGCAGCAGCAGCCATATCCCCGCGGCACTGAAGAACGAGAGCACCAGCCACAGCGCCGAGTGCACCGGGTTGCTGCTGCTGATGACGCGCAAGGCCGCGAAGACCAGCACTGCCGCGAAAACGTAGAAGACGACCGGCTGGATATTCATTTATTTATTCGGCCTCTTTGCCTGTGGGCGCAGGACGACGGACCGCGCGTCGGCCTCCTGCCGATTCGCGCGCGAACGGCCCTGCGGGCTGCCTTCGGCTCGCGCGCTCATCGGTCGGCCTCCGCAGTCACCACGCAATACCAGCACCCGTTCGTCGACCTCCTGCCGAATCGCGCGCGAACGGCCCTGCGGGCTGCCTTCGGCTCGCGCGCTCATCGGTACTTCGCATCTGCGGCGCGATCGGCCGCGATCTCGGCCTCGTAGCGGTCGCCGACGGCGAGCAGCATTTCCTTCGTGTAGATCAAATCGCCCCGCTTTTCGCCGTGGTACTCGAGTATCCGCGTTTCGACGATCGAGTCGACCGGGCACGACTCCTCGCAGAACCCGCAGAATATGCATTTGGTGAGATCGATGTCGTAGCGCGTCGTGCGCCGCGTGCCGTCCTCGCGCGCTTCGGACTCGATCGTGATCGCCAGCGCCGGACACACCGCCTCGCACAGCTTGCATGCGATACAGCGCTCCTCGCCGTTCGGATAGCGGCGCAGCGCGTGCAGGCCGCGAAAGCGCGGGCTCATCGGCGTCTTTTCCTCGGGAAACTGAACGGTGATCTTCGGCCGGAACATGTTCGTCAGGGTGACGCGCAAGCCCTGCCAAAGCTCGATCAGCAGGTAAGTATTGAAGAAGTCGCGTACTCTTTGCAGCATCGCGAATGCTCAGTGGAAAAGGTAGGCCCAGCGCGTCTGCATCATCGCGCCGAGGAAAGCGATCCACACCAGCGTTACCGGAATGAATATTTTCCAGCCCAGCCGCATGATCTGGTCGTAGCGGTAGCGGGGAAAGGTCGCGCGTATCCAGAGAAAGATGAACAGGATCGCGCAGATCTTGACGAACAGCCAGAGGAAGCCGTCGCCGAGCGGATGCAGGCCGGCGATCCCGATGTCGTTCAGGATCGGCAGCGGCGCCAGCCAGCCGCCGAGGAACATGGTCGAGGCCAACGTGGAGATCAGGATCATGTTCATGTATTCGGCGAGAAAGAACACCGCGAACGTCACTCCCGAGTACTCGACGTGGAAGCCGGCAACGATCTCGGACTCGCCTTCGGCGACGTCGAACGGGTGGCGATTCGTCTCGGCGATGCCCGATACCAGGTAGACGACGAACAGCGGCAGCAGCGGCAGCATGTACCAGTGCCAGAAGCCGCCGGTCTGGCCGCGCACGATGTCGCTGATATTGAGGCTCGACGCCGCCATCAGCACGCCGACCAGCGCGAAGCCCATCGCGATCTCGTACGACACGATCTGCGCCGCCGAGCGCAGGCAGCCGAGGAACGCATATTTGGAATTCGAGGCCCAGCCGGCGAGAATCACCCCGTAGACGCCGATCGAGGTCATCGCCAGGATGTAGAGCAGCCCGGCGTTGATGTTGGACAGGACGATGCCGTCGTCGAACGGGATCACGGCCCAGGCGGCGAGCGCGGGGCCGAGCGAGAGCAGCGGAGCGAGGAAGAACAGGCTGCGGTTTGCGCCCGACGGGACGATGATCTCCTTGAACACCAGCTTGAAAACGTCGGCGAACGGCTGCAGCAGGCCCAGCGGACCGACTCGGTTGGGGCCGATGCGGACTTGCATCCAGCCGATCACCTTGCGCTCGGCCAGCGTCAGATAGGCGACGGCCAGGATAAGCGGAATCGCGATCGCGACGATCTTGGCGAGCGTCCACACGGCCGGCCAGGTCGGACCGAAAAAATCCTGCACCGGCGCGAGCAGCTCGTTCATCCGACCGCCTCGACCGCGATCGGCCCGAACATCGGACCCAGCATGCTCGTCGTCGGATGCGCGGCCGCGATCCGCACGCAGCCGTCGGGCACGCTGGCGTCGGCGACGACCTTGAGCATCGCCTCGCCTTCGCCGCGGCGCACGCGGGCGGCGTCGCCGTCGGCGAGCTGCAGCCGCGCCAGGGTCGCCGCGTTGGCGCGCACGGCCGGCGGCAGCGCGTTGCGCGTCTTCTGCAGCGACGCCGCGCGCCGCACCAGCGGATCGGCGAAATACATCGGCACGTCGGCGACGCGCTCCGGCACGACGTCGGCGTCGGCCGGCGCGCCGATCGCGGTGCTGGTCGCATTCGACAGTCCCGCCACGATCGCTTGCGCCGCCGGCAATTCCAGGCGGACGGCCTCAATGCTGTCCTGCGCGAACCCGTCCAGGCCGAGCAGCGACCCCAGCACGCGCAGCACTTTCCACGCCGGGCGCGCCTCGCCCAGCGGTGGCGCGACGCCGCTGAAGGCCTGCACGCGCCCCTCGCAGTTGATGAAGGTGCCGGCGGTCTCGCTGAAGGGCGAGATCGGCAGCACGACATCGGCGTGCTCGGCCACACCGGAGCGGAACGGCGAGAGCGCGATCACGCATTCGGCGGCGTTCAGCGCGGCGCGCGCGAGACCGGGGTCGGCGGCGTCAAGATCGGTCTCCGCATGCAACAGAAGGTAGGCTTTGCGCGGCGAGGCCAGCATCGCCTGCGCATTCATTCCGCCGCGTTGCGGCATCGCCTGCGCAATGTGTCCGCCCACCGAATTGGCCGCTTCGGTCAGGAAACCTTGTGTTGCGCCGGTCAGCCGCGCGAGCTCTTGCGCGAGCGCATGCAGCTGCGCCGCCTTCGGATGGTGCTGCGCGAAGTTGCCCAGAAAGATGCCTTTGCGCTCGCCCGAGGCGAGACTCGCCGCGATTGCCTGCGCCTCCGCCGAGGCGGTGATCCTGGAAAGGGCCGACGGCGCCGGTTTGCCTGCCGCCGCGGCCGCTGCCACGACGATTTCCGCCAGCGCGCGCGGCATCGCCGACGGCGCGACGATCGCCTTGTGCGCGACCCTGATCAGGAGATCGTCGTCGCTCGCGTGCAGCAGCGAAAGCTGCGCACCCTTCTTGGCCGCCTGGCGCAGCCGGTGCGCGAGCAGCGGATGGTCATTGCGCAGGAAGCTGCCCACGACCAGCACGCGATCGAGCGCGGCGAACTCGGCGATCGACATGCCCAGCCAGGGCGCACCGTTGGACGCTGCGTCGAGCGAGAAATCCGCTTGGCGCAGCCTGAAATCGATGTTGTCGCTCCCGAGACCGCGAATGAGCTTTTGCGCGAGATGCAGTTCCTCGAGCGTCGAATGCGGCGAAACCAGCGCGCCGATCTCGGCCGATCCGTGCTGGTCGCACACGCGGACGAGCTCGGCGGCAGCGTACTCGAGCGCCGTCTGCCAGTCGGTTTCGACCAGCTGCCCGTCGCGCCGCAGCAAGGGATTCGTCAGCCGGTCCTGCGAATTGAGCCCCTCGTAGGAAAACCGCTCCTTGTCCGACAGCCAGCATTCGTTGACCGGCTCGTTTTCCAGCGGCACGACACGCATGACTTTGTCGTTCTTGACCTGAACGACGAGATTGCTGCCCAGCCCGTCGTGCGGCGACACCGATTTTCGCCGGGCCAGCTCCCAGGTGCGGGCCGTGTAGCGAAACGGCTTCGACGTCAGCGCGCCGACCGGGCACAGGTCGATCATATTGCCGGACAGCTCGGAGTCGACGGTGCGGCCGACGAAGGTCATGATCTCCGCGAATTCGCCGCGGTTCGTCATGCCCAGCTCCATGACGCCGGCGATCTCCTGGCCGAAGCGGACGCAACGCGTGCAATGGATGCACCGCGTCATGTCGGTCGCGATCAGCGGTCCCAGGTTCTTGTTGAGCACCACGCGCTTGGGCTCGTCGTAGCGCGAGCTCGACGCGCCGTAGCCGACGGCGAGATCCTGCAGCTGGCACTCGCCGCCCTGGTCGCAGATCGGGCAGTCCAGCGGGTGATTGATCAGCAGGAATTCCATCACGCCTTTTTGCGCGGTGACGGCCGCCTCCGAATGGGTCCACACCTTCATGCCTTCGGCGGCCGGCGTAGCGCAAGCCGGCTGCGGCTTCGGCGCCTTCTCGACCTGGACCAGGCACATGCGGCAATTGGCGGCGATCGTGAGCTTCTTGTGCCAGCAGAAATGCGGGACGTAGATGTCGAGCTTGTGCGCGGCGTCCATCACCGTGCTGCCATTGGGCACCTGGACGGACTTGCCGTCGACTTCGAGCGTCAGCATCGCGCGCACCCGGGAGCTGGCGCGATCGGAAGGTCAAACATAAGCGGGCACCAGGCACTGCTTGTGGTCGATGTGGTACTGGAATTCGTCGCGGAAATGCTTGATGAAGCTCTTCACCGGCAGTGCCGCGGCGTCGCCCAGCGCGCAGATCGTGCGTCCCGCGATGTTGTCCGACACCGACAGCAGCAGGTCGAGGTCCTCGTTTTTTCCCTTGCCATGCTCGATACGGTCGACGACGCGCCACAGCCAGCCGGTGCCCTCGCGGCACGGGGTGCACTGCCCGCAGGACTCCTCGAAGTAGAAGTACGAAAGCCGCAACAGCGACCGCACCATGCAGCGCGTGTCGTCCATCAGGATCACCGCGCCGGAGCCCAGCATCGAGCCCGCCTTGGCGATCGAGTCGTAATCCATGTCGGTCGCGAGCATGACCTCGCCGGGCAGCACCGGCATCGACGAGCCGCCGGGGATGCACGCCTTGAGCTTGCGCCCCGCACGCATCCCGCCGGCCATGTCGAGCAGCTGGGCGAACGGCGTTCCGAGCTTGATCTCGTAATTGCCCGGTCGCGCGACGTCGCCGGACACCGAAAAGATCTTGGTGCCGCCGTTGTTCTGGCGTCCGAGCGCGAGAAATGCCTCGCCGCCGTTGTTGATGATCCACGGCACGGCGGCGAAGGTCTCGGTGTTGTTGATCGTCGTCGGCTTGCCGTACAGGCCGAAGCTCGCCGGAAACGGCGGCTTGAAGCGCGGCAATCCCTTCTTTCCCTCGAGCGATTCGAGCAGCGCGGTTTCCTCTCCACAGATGTACGCGCCGTAGCCGTGATGGTTGTACAGGTGAAACGAAAAACCGCTGCCGAGGATGTCGTCGCCGAGAAAGCCGGCTGCGTACGCCTGCTCGAGCGCCTGCTCGCAGCGCTCGTAGGTATCCCAGATCTCGCCGTGGATGTAGTTATAGCCGCGCTTGCAGCCCATCGCATACGCGGCAATCGCCATCCCCTCGACCAGGATGTGCGGGTTGTAGCGCATGATGTCGCGGTCCTTGAAGGTCCCCGGCTCGCCCTCGTCGGAATTGCACACCAGGTATTTCTCGCCGGCATACTGCTGCGGCATGAAGCTCCACTTGAGGCCGGTGGGAAAGCCCGCTCCGCCGCGGCCGCGCAGCGCGGACTTCTTGACTTCGGCGATCACGGTGGCCGGCGGGATTTTCTCGGCCAGGATCTTTTTCAGCGCGTCGTATCCGCCACGCGCGACGTAGTCGTCCAGCGCCCAGTTGCGCCCATTGAGACCGGCCATGATGATGGCGTCAGGGCCGTAGTCGAGGAATTCGGCCGGGGCGTTCACGGTGCGGGGTCCGCGGCCAGCTCGGCCAGCAGTCGATCGAGCTCCGCCGGACGCATCCAGCTGCACATGCGCTTGTTGTTGACCAGCACCACCGGCGCATCGCCGCAGGCGCCGAAGCATTCGCCCTGCTTCAGCGTGAACATCCGGTCCGGGGTCGTTTCGCCGAATCCGATGCCGAGCTTCCGTTTCAGGTGTTCGGCCGCCTCGCTCGCGCTTTGCAGCGCGCACGGCAGATTGGTGCAGATTGTCAGCTTGAACCTGCCGATCGGCTCGGTGTTGTACATCTCGTAGAAAGTCGCGACCTCGTAGACGGCGATCGGGGGCATGTCGAGATAGCCGGCGACGAAGTCCATCGTCTCGGTCGACAACCAGCCCTTTTCGTCCTGCGCGATGGCCAGCGCGGCCATCACCGCCGAGCGTTTTTGATCGGACGGGTATTTGGCGATCTCGTGATCGATTCTCATCAGTGCCTCGGCACTGAGCATCATCACCGACTTCGCCTGCGATTCGCTCACGTTTCGTCGGTCCAGTAATCGATGTGGTCGCCGATTTGCGTCATATGGCGCAGCCCGCCGCCGAAAGCGCCTATCTTCCTCGAATCCGGGTATTCGCAAACCTCCGCCGGCATCATCGTGCTGATCGACAGGTAAGAGAGGTCCGAGTCCGAGTCGTTGACGATCTGGTGCGCAGTCTCGGGACCGCCGACGGGGCAGCAGATGACATCGCCGGCGCGAATCTTGCGCGTCTCGTCGCCGTAGCGCAGCATCCCCGTGCCCTTGACGATGAAGAACATCTCCTCCTCGCCGCGATGGCTGTGGAACGGACAGGAGCGCTTCCCAGGCGGTACAACATCGTACGAGTAACCGAGGTCCTTCGCGCCAAGCGGCGGACCGATGCGCGCCGAGCTGGACTCGAATTTGTCGCCCTTGGCAAAATGCTCGAGCTTCAGCTCGTCGATGTTTACCACCCTGGAATCGATGACGCTCATCGGTCGATCTCTCCGAACACGATATCCTGCGAGCCGATGATCGCGACCACGTCGGCGATCATGTGTCCGCGCGACATCTCGTCCAGCGCAGCGAGGTGCGGGAAGCCCGCGGCGCGAATCTTCATCCGGTACGGCTTGTTGGCGCCGTCCGAGATAAGGTAGATGCCGAACTCGCCCTTAGGATGCTCGACCGCCGCATACACTTCGCCCGGCGGCACATGGATGCCTTCGGTGAAGAGCTTGAAATGGTGGATCAGCTCTTCCATGTTCGCCTTCATTTCCTCGCGTGAGGGCGGGGCGATCTTGTGGTTGGCGGTGATCACCGGGCCGGGGTTGACACGCAGCCAGTCGATGCACTGCTTGACGATGCGGTTCGCCTCGCGCATTTCCTGCACGCGGACCAGATAGCGGTCGTAGCAGTCGCCGGTCGTTCCCACCGGTATGTCGAACTTCATCCGGTCGTAGACCGCATACGGCTGCTTCTTGCGCAGGTCCCAGGCAACGCCCGAGCCGCGCAGCATCGGGCCGGTGAAGCCCAGCGCCTTGGCGCGCTCCGGGGTGACTACGCCGATGCCCACCGTGCGCTGCTTCCAGATGCGGTTCTCGGTCAGCAGGGTTTCGTATTCGTCGACGTAGCCCGGAAATCGCCGGGTGAA
>DASYJB010000147.1:0-1773 GCA_035996965.1 Casimicrobiaceae bacterium
CCGAACGTGCTGCCGTCGTCGACCAATCCGACCATGCCGTACACGGTGAACACCGTCGACGAGCACCTCGACATGCTGATGGTGTGCCATCACCTCGACCCGTCGATCGCCGAGGACGTCGCATTCGCCGAATCGCGCATCCGCAAGGAAACCATCGCCGCCGAGGATATTCTGCACGATCTCGGCGCTTTCTCGATGATGTCGTCGGACTCGCAGGCGATGGGCCGCGTCGGCGAGGTGATCATCCGCACCTGGCAAACCGCGCACAAGATGAAACTGCAGCGCGGCAAGCTCGAAAGCGACCCGGCCGCGCACGACAACTTCCGGGTCAAGCGCTACATCGCCAAATACACGATCAATCCGGCGATCACGCAGGGCATCTCGCACATCGTCGGCTCGGTCGAGCCGGGCAAGCTCGCCGACCTGGTGCTGTGGAAGCCGGCCTTTTTCGGTGTCAAGCCTTCGCTGATCATCAAGGGCGGAATGATTGCCGCTGCCGCAATGGGCGATCCGAACGCGTCGATTCCGACCCCGCAGCCGGTCCATTACCGGCCGATGTTCGGCGCGTTCGGCAAGGCGACGCATACGTCGGTGACATTCGTCTCTGCTGCGGCGCTGAAGAACCCCGCGGTCATGGGCCTCGGTCTCGCCAAGCCGCTGGTCGCGGTCAAGAACACGCGCAAGATCGGCAAGAAGGATATGAAGTTGAACGACGCGATGCCGAAGATCGACGTTGATCCCGAGACTTACGAAGTTCGCGCCGATGGCAGGCTGTTGACCTGCGAGCCGGCGAGCGTGCTGCCGATGGCGCAGCGCTATTTCCTGTTCTAGACGAGGGCGACGATGCTTTTTGTCCGCCAGCGCATCGGTGCCCAAGCCGCGTTCGATGCCGAGTTGCTGCTTCCATTCGAGCTGCGCCAGAAGAGCCGCCTGCGCGCGATCGCCAGTGGCGGCGAGGAGATCGGGCTGTTGCTCGAGCGCGGGACGATACTGCGCGACGGCGACTGCCTGCGCGCCGACGATGGACGAGTCGTGCGCGTCCGGGCGGCTCCCGAGGAGCTGATCGAAGTGCGGTGCGAAGACGCCGAGTTGCTCGCGCGCGCCGCCTATCATCTGGGCAACCGCCACACGCCGGTCCAGGTCGGTCCGAACTGGCTGCGCCTGGCCGCCGATCATGTCCTGGCGCAGATGTTGACCGGTCTG
The DNA here is from genome assembly GCA_035996965.1 of Casimicrobiaceae bacterium. Taxonomy (GTDB): domain Bacteria; phylum Pseudomonadota; class Gammaproteobacteria; order Burkholderiales; family Casimicrobiaceae; genus PALSA-1003. Next base: position 1,204 of record DASYJB010000147.1, read on the forward strand.
GGCTTGACGCCGCATCCGATGACCGCGCCGTTCGAGCCCGAAGCCGGCGCCTACGCCGCCGGTCATCAACACCACTCGGGCGAGGCCAAACACGCCGGCGTGATCCACGACTTTGCCCTGCGCCGGGGAAAGCGCTGATGGACGGCGGAGCGCAGTTCGAACCGGGGCTCGGGCTGCTGCGCCTGCTGCAGCTCGCGAGTCCTTCACTGCCGATCGGCGGCTACAGCTATTCGCAGGCGCTGGAATCGGTCGTCGACCAAGGCACCGTGCGCGACGCGGCGAGCGCCGCGGCGTGGATCGGCGACGTGCTCGATCTGGTCGTCGCCGAGGGCGAAGCGCCGGTCGCCTGGCGGCTGCTCGATGCGGCCGCCGCCGGCGATTGGCTCCGCTTCGAGCAGTGGAATGCCTGGTTTCGCGCCTCGCGTGAAACCGCGGAGCTTCGCGCCGAGACTGAACAGATGGGCGGCTCGCTGGCACGTCTGGCGTCCGATCTGGAGCTGCTCGATGCGGCGGCGCTTCAAGCGACCCGACGCTGCGCGCCGCTGAGCTTGCCGGCATCGTTCGCGCTTG
>DASYJB010000148.1:0-19660 GCA_035996965.1 Casimicrobiaceae bacterium
GCAGAAGATTCTGCCCAAGTCGAAACAGAAAAAGATCATCAGCAAGACCGAGATCGAGGAGATCGTCGCCAAGATTGCGCGCATCCCGGCCAAGAGCGTTTCGTCGGACGACCGCAACGCGCTGAAGACGCTCGATCGCGATCTGAAAAACGTCGTGTTCGGCCAGAATCAGGCGATCGACGCGCTGGTCGCGGCGATACGCATGGCGCGCTCCGGGTTGGGTAACCCGCGCAAGCCGATCGGCAATTTTCTTTTCTCCGGTCCGACGGGCGTGGGCAAGACCGAGGTCGCGCGCCAGCTCGCGTATTGCCTTGGCGTGGAATTGCTGCGCTTCGACATGTCCGAGTACATGGAACGGCACGCCGTGTCGCGCCTGATCGGGGCGCCGCCGGGCTACATCGGCTTCGACCAGGGCGGGCAGCTGACCGAGGCGATCACCAAGCATCCGTACAGCGTCCTGTTGATGGACGAAATCGAGAAAGCGCACCCGGACATCTTCAACATCCTGCTGCAGGTGATGGATCACGGCACGCTGACCGACAACAACGGCCGCAAGGCGGATTTCCGCAACGTGATCATCATCATGACTACCAACGCCGGCGCCGACGTGCTGTCGAAGAGCTCGATCGGTTTCACCAGCAACAAGCAGGCCGGCGACGAGATGGAATCGATCAAGCGCATGTTCACGCCGGAGTTCCGCAACCGGCTGGACGCGACGATTTCGTTCGCTTCGCTCGACCACGAGGTGATCCTGCGCGTTGTCGACAAGTTCCTGCTCGAGCTGGAGAATCAGCTGCACGAAAAAAAGGTCGAGCCCTCGTTTACGCCACGGCTGCGCGAGTTCCTGGCGAAAAAGGGATTCGACCCGCAGATGGGCGCGCGCCCGATGGCGCGCCTCATACAGGACACGATCCGCAAGGCGCTAGCCGACGAGCTGCTGTTCGGCCGGCTGGTCAACGGCGGCAAGGTGACGATCGACGTCAGCGACGAAGACAAGATCACGCTCGAGTTCGACGAATCCAAGGAGGCTGCACCGGTCGCTTGAAACGTAACCGCGCTGGTGCGAACGACGGGAGCCTGAGGGCTCCCGTTTCTTTTGCCGGTCGCATGCGCGCGATTGAATTCGACGCCGAAATCGGCGACGATGCAGCGATGAGGTCTGCGTACCTGCCGCGCCTGTTCGTCGCTGCGTTCGGCGCATGGGCGTCTCTGTCGGTGATTGCCGCTGAGAGCGACGCCGGGCGCGACATCGCCGCCAATTGCGCGAGCTGCCATCACGGCGACCGCAGCAGGGGCGCCGCGGTCCCCGATCTTGCCGGCATGGAAAAAGCAGCGATCATCGAGCGGGTGCGGGAGTTTCGCGACGGCAGGCGCCCTTCGACGATCATGCGGCAGCTCGCCAACGGCTATACCGACGCGCAGATCGAAGCGGCGGCTTCGTATCTGGCGGTGCAGAAGCGGTGAGCGCCGTTCGCGGACTTCCCCGCCGCCGCTTTCTCGGGGCCGGTGCCGCGATACTGCTCGCGCGGGCGCTCGGCGCCTGCGCCAATGCCGCACCCGCGAGCGCGCCGAAAGTCGTCGTCGTGGGCGGCGGCTACGGCGGCGCGACGGCGGCCCGCTATTTGCGCCTGTGGAGCGGCGGCGCGATAGCCGTCACGCTGGTCGAGCGCGACGCCGCGTTCGTTTCGTGTCCGTTGTCCAACTTGGTGATCGGCGGCAGCAGGCAGCTGGCCGACATCACCATCGGCTACGACGGCCTGGAAAAACTCGGTGTGCGCAGAATGCGCGGCGACGCGGTCGCAATCGAAGCGTCGACGCGCACCGTGAGGCTAGCGCAGGGCGAGACCCTTCCCTACGATCGCCTGATCCTCGCGCCGGGCGTTGACTTCGTCTACGACGGCATTCCGGGGCTGAGGAGTCCCGCCGCGCAGGCGCTGGTGCCGCATGCGTGGAAGGCAGGCCCGCAAACGGTCGCGTTGCGAGCGCGACTCGAAGCGATGCGCGACGGCGGCGTGTTCGCGATTCACGTTCCAAGGGCGCCGTATCGCTGCCCTCCGGGGCCGTACGAGCGCGCCTGCCAAGTCGCCAATTATTTCCTGCGGCAGAAGCCGAAATCGAAGGTGGTCATTCTCGACGCCAACGAGGACGTGCAGTCGAAAAAGTCGTTGTTCACCGCGGCGTGGAACCGCCGCTACTATGGCTATGTCGAATACCGGCCGAACAGCGAGCTGGTCGATGTCGATCCAGCGGGTTCGACGATCAAGCTCGATTTCGACGATGTGCGCGCCGATGTGATCAACGTGATTCCGCCGCAACGCGCGGGTGCGATCGCACGCCAACTGGGCATCGCCAATGCCAACGGCAGCTTCTGCCAGGTCGATTTCCTTTCCTACGAGTCGACCGCGCAGAAATACGTTCATGTGCTCGGGGATGCGATCCAGACCGCGCCGCTGATGCCGAAGTCGGGGCACATGGCCAATCAGCACGGAAAAGTCTGCGCGGCCGCAGTCGTCGCGCTGCTTCAGGACAAGGAGATCAATCCATCGCCGCTGATCGCCAACGCGTGCTACAGCTATATCGATGACAAGGAGGTCGCGCACATCGCGTCGGTGCATGCCTACGACCGCGAGCAGAAAACGATGCTGGTCGTGCCAGGCAGCGGCGGCCTGTCGTCCGCACCGAGCGTCGAGGAGGCGGTCTATGCGGAGGCTTGGGCGCGCAACATCTGGTTCGACATGCTGGGCTGACGCCGCATGACCTGTCGCTCTCGCCTCGCTTTGCGCCTCGGCTTGCTCGACATCCGGTTGCCGGAGGTCTGCAGCAGCAATTCCTCGCGATGGTCGCCGCGCCCGTCGGCTATACGCCCGGTTCGGCATCGAGTTTATCGCTGATCGCGATACCGGCGCCGCGTACGTTCTGGAGATCAACCGGAGGATCACACCCGGTTCGCCGACGGGCTCTGGTCGAGGTCGATCTGTGCGCCGCTCTGCGCGCCGCGATGGACGATGTTCCGAACCCTCGCGACGCCGGCTCGACGATGATGAAGAACACGTGATCGCGCATTTTCCGCAGGAATGGTTGCGTGATCCGGCAAGCGCTTATCTGCGCACTTGTCGCGTCGACGCGCCGTGGAACGACCCGGGACTCTTCGCGGCCATGGGGGCGCTGCGTCCCGCCTAGAGGCAGGGACGAGCTGCAGCGGCCTCCGACCGGTTCCTTTCCACCCCCAGCCACTGGCCCGGTCCAGCCTCGCCGCGGAAGAGGTTTCCACAGAGTGGACAGTCGCGGGGACGCGCATCCGCGGGGCCTCGGACCGCATAAACTCTGCGCAATCAAAGGTATCTCCTTATCGGCGACGCGCGGGGCAGCGCCGATTAGTGCAACGCAGCAACAAGCGCGGCGAATCGACCGCTTTTCCTTCCATAAGGTGGAATTCGTTTTTAACTAGATGATTATTTGTAATATTTATCATAGTGCAGTGCGCAAAATCAGCTTGTAATTGCGCGGGGCCTTTGCTAACGTCAACTGGCCAGACGGCCGCCCCCGTCTCGATGGGGGCGGGCGCAGGGCTTCGTTTACGACGACGGGAGCAGCGATGAATTACGATCTCGAAGCGGCAAGACTCAAGAAGGACTGGGCGGAAAATCCGCGCTGGAAAGGGATCACCCGCGGGTACGCCGCCGAAGATGTCGTGCGCCTGCGCGGATCGATTCACATCGAGCACACGCTGGCGCAGCGCGGCGCCGAAAAGCTCTGGAAGCTCGTCAATGAGGAGCCGTTCGTCAACTCGCTGGGTGCGATGAGCGGCAACCAGGCGATGCAACAGGTGAAGGCGGGCCTCAAGGCCATTTACCTGTCGGGCTGGCAGGTCGCGGCCGATGCCAATGTCGCAGGCGAGATGTACCCGGACCAGTCGCTGTACCCGGTCAATTCGGTACCCGCGGTCGTGCGACGGATCAATGCGACGCTGACCCGCGCCGATCAGATCCAGCAGATGGAAGGCGCCGGCGACATCGACTATTTCGCGCCGATCGTCGCCGACGCCGAAGCCGGTTTCGGCGGCGTGCTCAACGCCTTCGAGCTGATGAAGGCGATGATAGATGCCGGCGCCGCGGGCGTGCATTTCGAAGACCAGCTGGCGTCGGTCAAGAAGTGCGGTCATATGGGCGGCAAGGTGCTGGTGCCGACGCGCGAAGCGGTCGAAAAGCTCGTCGCCGCGCGTCTCGCCGCCGATTGCATGGGCGTGCCGACGCTGATACTGGCGCGCACCGATGCGGAAGCCGCCGACATGGTGACGTCGGACATCGACGAAAACGACCGACCGTTCTGCACCGGCGAGCGCACGGTCGAAGGCTTCTACAAGACTCGCAACGGTCTGGACCAGGCCGTGTCGCGCGGGCTCGCCTACGCGCCCTACTCGGACTTGCTCTGGTGCGAAACCGGCAAGCCCGATCTCGAGTTCGCGAAGGCGTTCGCCGACGGCATTCATGCCCGGTTCCCGGGCAAGATGCTGGCGTACAACTGCTCGCCCTCGTTCAACTGGAAAAAGAATCTCGACGACGCGACCGTTGCCAGCTTCCAGCGCGAGCTCGGTGCAATGGGTTACAAGTTCCAGTTCATCACCCTGGCAGGATTCCACAGCCTCAACTATTCGATGTTCCATCTGGCCCACGGTTATGCGCACAACCAGATGAGTGCATTCGTCGAGCTGCAGGAAGCGGAATTCGCCGCGGTCGCGAAAGGGTTCACCGCGATCAAGCACCAGCGCGAGGTGGGCACCGGCTACTTCGACGCGGTCACGCAGACGATCCAGGGCGGCAAGTCGTCGACGACGGCGCTCAAGGGCTCGACCGAAGACGAGCAGTTCTTCGACCGGCCGAAGACCGAATTGTCGGTGGCGAACGGGTAGGCGACGACCGGGGCGGCGTAGCCCACCCCGACTCGTCGCGAGCCCCCGCACGGACGGCAGACGGCGCGGGCCCAAAGCGACGGGCGCGCGCCGTTTTGTTTTATATTGGCGCGATGGCCGATCCGAAGCTGCGACTGTTCTTCGCGCTATGGCCCGATCCGCAAACGCGAGCCTCGCTCGCCGCTCTGGCGGAGCGCGTGGCCGTCGAGACCGGCGGCCGCGCGACGACGCCGGACAATGTCCATCTGACGTTGGCGTTTCTCGGCGCCCAGCCACGCGATAGCGCGGCCGAGCTCGTCGCGCGGGCAGGCGCGATCGACGCGTCGCCCTTCGTACTCACCCTCGACCACATCGATTGCTGGCGCAAGAACGCCGTTGCCTGGCTGGGCGCGAGCGAGATTCCGCCGGCGCTCGCTTCGTTGCGCGAGGCTCTGCTCGCCTCGCTCGCCCCGCTGCACATCGCCGACGAAGCGCGTCCGTTCGCCGTGCACGTCACGCTGGCGCGCAAGGTCACGGGCTTGCTGCGCCGCCGTTTGCCCGCGCCGATCGCCTGGCCGGTCGATGGATTGGCGCTGGTCGCCTCGGCCACGGGAAGCGACGGTCCGGTCTATCGCGTCCTCGCCAGCCTGCCGCTCGTTCGGCGGCGCTGATCGAGGGATCAGCTGCCGCGCGCGACCGGATGCGTCGGATCGGCGACCCACTCGCTCCACGAACCGGGATAGAGCCGCGAGCCGGGCAGACCCGCCACAGCCATAGCCAGCAGGTTGTGGCAAGCCGTCACGCCCGAGCCGCATTGATGCACGATCGACGACAAAGGCGCGGCCCCCAGTTGCGCTTCAAATTCGGCGCGCAGCAGCTCGGCCGGCTTGAATGTTTGCTGCGGCGTCAGGTTGGCGCCGTACGGCCGATTGATCGCCCCAGGAATGTGGCCGGCAACCGGATCGAGCGGCTCGATATCACCGCGAAAACGCTCCGGAGCGCGCGCGTCGATTATCGTCAGCGGGTTCGACGAGCGATTGCTCAAGTCGCGCAGGATATCGGCGCTGGAGATGACCGGCCGCGGCGTCATCGCGACGAACCGGGCGGGTCGAACGCTCGGCGGATCGCCCGTCGTCGGCCGGCCTTCGGCGATCCATTTGTCGATCCCGCCGTCCAGCACCGCAGCTGCATCGTGGCCGAGCCAGTGCAGCAGCCACCACAGTCGAGATGCCCACATGCCGTTGTTCTGATCGTAGGCGACGACCTGCTTGGACGCATCGATGCCGGCGCGACTCAAGCTTCCGGACAATGCAGCGACGTCCGGCAGCGGATGGCGGCCGTTCCTTCCGGTTCGCTCGCCGGACAGGTCGCGGTCCATGTGCATGAAGCGCGCGCCGGGCAGATGCGAGGCGCCGTAAGCGCGCTCACCCGCGTCGACGTCGCTCAAGTTGTGACGGCAATCGACGAGCACCAGCGCAGGGTCGGCCAGCTGCCGCGCAAGCTCGTCGGTCGAGATCAGCGTCGTATACGTCGGGCGCATTGTCAGAACAGTTTGCCGGGGGTCGGCCAGACTTCGAGCAGACCCAGTTTCAGCGCGTCGAGCGCGGGCTGCAGGCTGGCACGATCGCCGACCACGATCACGACCATCGACGCCGGATCGAAATAGCGCCGCGCCAGCGGCGGCAGATCGGCGGCGCGGACTCGAGTCAATTGCGACGGCAACTGGCGGAAATAGTCGAGCGGCAGTGCGTAGGCAAACAATTCGCCGAACGAGCTTCCGGTCGCACCGTTCGTTTCGAACATCGCCGGCAGCGACTGGGTCAGCGAGCCGCGCGCGCGCTGCAGCTCCTCCGGCGCCAGCGGCGCTGCACCCGCGCGCTTGAGCTGCGCGAGAATTTCCCGGATCGCCGGCGCCGCGACGTCGCTCTTCACCGCGGTGCGCACGACGAACGGGCCCGGGCGGCGTCCGTATTCGAAGCGCGAGCCGATGCCGTAGGTGTAGCCCTTCTCTTCGCGCAAGTCGAGATTGAGCCGGCTGGTGAAGCCGCCGCCGATGGCCTCGTTCAGTACCTGCAGCGCCGGGAAATCGGGCGTGGTCCGCACGGTGCCGATTCGGCCGATTCGCAGCTCGGCCTGCGGAGCGCTCGGCTTGTCGACGATCACGACGCGCGCGGCGGTGCCGGCAGGCGGCGAGTCGGGCTTGGACGCCGCCACAGCGGTTCCCGCCGTCCACGATGCCCACAGGCGCTCTGCCAGCGGGCGAAGTTCCGCTGCGTCGATGGCGCCGACCACGACCAATGCCGCATTTTCGGGCCGGAACCAGCGCCGCCAGAAGTCGCGCAAATCGGCCTCGCCGATGCGCTGCATCGATTCTTCGGTGCCCAGGTTGCTGCGTCCGTACGGATGATCGGGCCCGTAGAGCGCGCGCGAAAACGCGACTTCCGCGAGCGTGCCGGCATCCTCGCGAGCCTCGACGATCGCTGAAAGATGCGCCTTGCGCTGGCGCTCGACTTCCTCCGCCGGAAACGTCGGGTGTTGCGCGATATCGGCGACCAGGCCGAGCGCGGCCGGAAAATTGCGCGCCAGCGCGTCGATCCGCAGCAAGGTCGCGTCGCGCCGGGTCTGCGCCGAGTAGCCCGCGCCCAGCTGCTCGATTTCCTGCGCGATCTGCACGGCGTTACGCGTCGTCGTGCCTTCCTCGAGCATCCCGGCCGCAAAATCCGCGGCCCCGGGGAGCGCCGGATCATTGGCGGCGAGGCCGGCATTGACGACCAGCTGCGCGGTGACGATCGGAAGTGCCGAGCGCTGCAGATGCAGCACCGTCAGCCCGTTGGCGAGCTTGAACGACTGCGGCGCAGGCAAGTTCGGCACCGGCGCCGGGCCGGCAGCCGGCGGCTTGCGACGCCACGACTCGTCGGCGTTGATCGACTCGGTCGAGCGCGTCCGGGTCGGCGGAGTTACCGCTGGTTCGGGGTCCAGTTTCTTGGCGCCGCGAACGGCGAAGACGACCACCCGCGCGTCCTTGCGCAAATGGTCGCGCACCGCGCGCTGCACGGAAGCGGTCGTGACCGCGGCATAGCGTGCGATGTCCTTTGGCAGGTAACCGGGGTCGCCGGTGTACTGGTTGTACATGTTCAGCGTGTCGGCGCGCCCGACGACCTTCTGCAAGCCCTGATACATCGAACGCTCGATCTGGTTGCGGGCGCGCTCGACCTCCGCTTCGGTCGGCCCTTCGGCGGCGAAGCGGTCGAGCTCGACGTCGATCGCGGCCTGCAATTCCGCCGCCGTATGACCGGGGCGGGCAAATGCCTGCACGTCGAATATCGACGTCAGCGCATAGGCGTCCTGCGCGGCGCTGACTTCCTGCGCAAGCTGCAGTTCGTAGACGAGGCGCTTGTGCAGCCGGCTCGACTTGCCGCCGGCGAGGATGTGCGCGGCGATGCTGAGCTCGGCATCGTCGGGCTTGAAGCGCGGCGGCGTCAGCCATGCCAGGTCGACCCGCTCGAGCTCGATCTGGTCGCTGACCGTCTCGCGACGCTCGCCGACAATCGGCGGTGCGATGATCGCCGGCCGGGCCACGTCGGGTCCGCGCCGGAACGAGCCGAAATACTTGTTGATCAGGCGCTTCGCCGTCGCGGGATCGAAATCGCCGACGATGGTCAGCGTCGCGTTGTTCGGCCGGTAGTAGCGCTTGAAAAAGTCGCGCACATCGGCGAGCCGCGCGGCCTGGATGTCGGCATGCGAGCCCATGATGTAGGGGCGGTAAGGATGGCCGACCGGAAACAGGCTCCGGAACACCGCTTCGTCGACGATGCCGTAGGGCTGGTTCTCGATGCGCTCGCGGCGTTCGTTGCGAACGACGTCCTGCTGGTTCGACAAGGCCTTCTGATCGAGCGAATCAAGCAGGTAGCCCATCCGGTCGGCGTGCGTCCAGAGCGCGAGCTCGAGCTGGTTGGAAGGCAGCGTGTCGTAGTAGTTGGTGCGATCGAACGAGGTCGATGCGTTCGAGTCCGACGCACCGGCGGCTTCGAGCAGCTTGTCGGCCAGGCCGCGCGGCACGTGCTTGCTGCCGGTGAACATCATGTGTTCGAACAGGTGAGCGAAGCCGGTGCGGGTCGGCTCCTCGTTCGCCGCGCCGACGTGGTACCAGATGTCGACGGTGACCAGAGGCAGCGCGCGATCCTGCGAAAGAATGACTTCCAGGCCGTTCGGAAGCTGGTATTTTTCGTACGGAATCGTCGGCGCGGTTTCCAGCGCCGCGAGCGGAGCGCTCAGCATCGATGCGAGTCCGGCGAGACAGATGAGTTTGAACATCGGGTACCTCGCAGACGGCTGCCGCCCGGTTCCGGACGGCGCGGGTTGAGGAACGGTCGAGTGGAACTTCGCATCGGCGGAGCAGCCGCACCGCCGCGGCGGCGCCCGTCGCGCCGCCATGGCGGTATCAGATATTCGACCCGAGCTCGCGCCGCAGGAACTGGTGGAAGTGCTGCATTCCGTCTTCCATCGGCGACTGGTAGGGGCCGACCTCGCTGCGCCCGGCCTTGTACAGTGCGCGCCGGCCGGCGTCCATGCGCTCGGCGATCTCGTCGTCCTCGGCGGCCGTCTCCATGTAGGCGGCCTGCTCGGCGTCGACGAACTCCCGCTCGAACAGCGCGATGTCTTCCGGGTAGTAGAACTCGACCACGTTGGTCGTCCGGTCGACGCCGCGCGGAATGAGCGTGCTGATGATCAGCACGTGCGCATACCATTCGATCATGATGTTCGGAAAAATCGTCAGCCAGATCGCGCCGTGCGCGGGCACTTCGCCGCGGTAGTAGTCGAGAACCGCTTTGTGCCAGCGCTGGTAGCTCTTGGTGCCCGGTCTCGCCAGCGCGTTGTTGACGCCAACCGTCTGCAGTGAATAGCGCTCGCCGAACTGCCAGTCGAGATCGTCGCACGACACGAACCGGCCCAGCCCTGGATGGAAAGGCTCGACGTGGTAGTCCTCCAGATAGACCTCGATGAACGTCTTCCAGTTGTAGTGGCATTCCTTCGTTTCGATCCGGTCGAGCATGTAGCCTGAGAAATCGAGCGAGCTCGCCGCGCGCATCCCGACCAGATCGGACGCGACGTCCCGCGTGCCGTCGAACAGCAGACCGTTCCAGCGCTTCAGCGGCGTGCTGTGCAGCCTGGCGCAGGGTTGCTCGGCAAAATGCGGTGCGCCGAGCAGCTTCCCGGTAAGGTCATAAGTCCAGCGGTGGATCGGACACACGATGTTCGGCGCCGATCCGCGACCGTCGAACATGATCGCCTGCCGATGCCGGCAGATGTTCGACAAAAGCTCGACACCACCGTCGTTGCGCACCAGCATCTGGGCATTGTCCCGCCAAGCCAGCGTTTGATAGTCGCCGGGATTCGGGACCATCAGCTCGTGCCCCGCGTAACCGGGCCCCCGCGCGAACAGCAGATCCTGCTCGGCAGCCAGGACACTCGGATCGCAATAAGAGGAGACGGGCAGCTGCGACATAGCCGAAGCGATGTGCAGCAGCCAATCCGCAGCAGCGAGATTCGACATCAGCCTACCCTTTTTCGTGAACCGCCAACCCAACAAACAATATAAGAGGCGAGAATCCGCCCCCCAACCGCTTTGCTAAGTCAGCCCGCTACGAAAGGCTTCGTATCAAGGCTGCGTCGTCAAATGAACTGCTGATTATAGCGAGATTGCCTGGTCCGGGCAAACTCCGTTCGCGACCGAACGCATGCGTTTCATCGATAACCCAAATCGGGTATTCTTGAGCACCTTTCAAGAGAGCGCGCCGCATTTCCTTCATTGCGCCGCTCATCCGATCCGATGTCCAAGTCCTCGTCTGAGACCGCCGCGGCGCCGCCGAGTTTCGAGGCCGCGATGGCCGAGCTCGAAAATATCGTCGCGACGATGGAGGGCGGCCAGCTGCCGCTCGCCGATTCGCTGGCTGCGTACAAGCGCGGGGCGGAATTGCTGCAATACTGTCAGGCGGCCCTGAAGGACGCGCAGCAGCAGGTCCAGGTGCTCGAGCGCGGCGTTCTCAAGGCTTTCGCGCCGGACGCGTCGGCGCCTCCCGCGGACGATGAACCCTGATCTTGCGTGGGAAGTCTGGTCGCGCGAGCGCAGCCGCCGCATCGAGAGCGTGCTCGATCGCACGCTGGCCGGCGCCGACGGTTCACCGCGCCGCCTGCAGGACGCGATGCGCTATGCCGCCCTGGGCGGCGGCAAGCGAGTGCGGGCCCTGCTCGCATACGCCGGCGGCGAGCTGGCCGGTGCCGACCCGGACGACGTCGACGGTGCGGCCGCGGCGGTCGAGCTGATTCACGCCTACTCGCTGGTGCACGACGATCTGCCCTGCATGGATGACGACGTCCTGCGCCGCGGCAAGCCGTCCTGTCACGTCGCGTTCGGCGAGGCGATCGCGCTGCTGGCCGGCGACGCGCTGCAGAGTCTGGCCTTCGAGGTGCTGGCCCGCACGCCGGCGCGAGAACCTGCCGCGCAGATCGCGCTGCTCGCGCAGGCTTCCGGCGTATCGGGCATGGCGGGCGGTCAGGCGATCGATCTCACCACGGTCGGCGAAATGCTTGCGCTGAGTGAACTCGAGCGCATGCACGCACTCAAAACGGGTGCGCTTATCCGGGCGGCGGTTCGCCTCGGCGCCGGTTGTGGCCGGCCGATGAGTGTCGACGAGAACGACGCACTTGACCGTTACGCGTCGGCCATCGGGCTGGGCTTCCAGATTGTCGACGACGTACTCGATGTCGAAGGCACGGCGTTGAGCCTGGGCAAGACCGCGGGCAAGGACGCGATGCAGCGAAAGACGACCTACGCTTCGCTGCTGGGCTCGTCCGCCGCCAGGGAGCGCATCGAGGCGCTGCGCGCGGACGCACGCGCAGCTCTCGGCGGCTTCGCCACGGCGCGGCGGCTGATCGAGCTCGGCGACTGGGTCGCCTCGCGCAACCGCTGATCGCACCCCCTGATGTTTGCGATAAAAATCCGCTCGCAGCGCTTGGCTCGCCGGCGCCCGTGGCGATCGGACATCGGCCGCTGATGTCGCTTGACTCGATCGACAGCCCCGCCGACCTGCGCAAGCTCGACGCCAGCCAGTTGCCGGCGCTTGCCGCCGAATTGCGCGCCTTTTTGCTGCAATCGGTGAGCCGCAGCGGCGGGCATCTGTCGTCCAATCTCGGCACCGTCGAGCTGACCCTGGCGCTGCACTACGTCTACGACACGCCGCATGATCGCCTGGTGTGGGATGTCGGGCACCAGACGTATGCGCACAAGGTCTTGACCGGGCGGCGCGCCAGCATGGGCGGGCTGCGGCAATGGGGCGGAATCGCCGGGTTCCCGCGACGTGACGAAAGCGGGTACGACACCTTCGGCACCGCGCACTCGTCGACCTCGATCTCGGCGGCGCTGGGCATGGCCATCGCGGCCAGGCAGAAGGGCGAGCAGCGCAAGGTCGTCGCGGTGATCGGCGATGGCGCCATGAGTGCCGGGATGGCGTTCGAAGCCTTGAACAATGCCGGCGCGGCCAATGCCGACCTGCTGGTGATCCTCAACGACAACGACATGTCGATCTCGGAGCCGGTCGGTGCGCTGAACAGCTATCTTGCTCGCCTGCTGTCGGGACGCATCTATAACTATGTGCGCCGCGGCGGCAAGGAAATGCTGGCCAGGGTGCCGCCGGTGCAGGCGCTGGCGCGGCGCTGGGAGGAGCACATGAAGGGAATGGTGCTCCCCGGCACGCTGTTCGAGGAGTTCGGCTTCAACTACATCGGCCCGATCGACGGGCACGATATCGAGACGCTGCGCAAGACGCTGACCAACGTCAGGCAGCTGGCGGGACCGCAGTTGTTGCACGTGGTCACGCGCAAGGGACAAGGCTATCCGAAGGCGGAAGCGGATCCGATCCTCTATCACGGCGTCACGCGCTTCGATCCGGAGATCGGCATCGTCGCCAAGCCGCCGGGCAAGCCGACCTACACACAGGTATTCGGCGACTGGATCTGCGACATGGCCTCGCGCGACCCGCGGCTGGTCGGCATCACGCCGGCGATGCGCGAAGGATCGGGCCTGGTGCGCTTTTCGCAGGAGCATCCCGGACGCTACTTCGACGTCGGCATTGCCGAGCAGCACGCGGTGACGTTCGCGGCCGGACTCGCCTGCGAAGGCATGAAGCCCGTGGTCGCGATTTACTCGACGTTCCTGCAGCGCGCCTACGACCAGCTGATCCACGACGTCGCGCTGCAAAACCTGCCGGTGATGTTCGCCATCGATCGCGCCGGGCTGGTCGGCGCCGACGGTCCGACACATGCCGGCAGCTTCGACTTCTGCTATCTGCGCTGCCTGCCGAATATGACGGTGATGGCGCCCGCCGACGAGCACGAGTGCCGCGACATGCTCTACACCGCGTATATGCTGGACACGCCCAGCGCCGTCCGTTATCCGCGGGGCGCCGGGCCGGGCGTCGCCGTCGACAAGGAAATGCGCGCGCTGCCTATCGGCAAGGGTGAGTTGCGCCGCGAAGCCGGACGGCGAACGCAAAGGATCGCGCTGCTCGCCTTCGGCAGCATGCTCGGACCGGCGCTCGCCGTGGCCGAGCAAATCGACGCCACCGTCGCCAACATGCGCTTCGTCAAGCCGCTGGACGTCGAACTTTGTGTGGCGCTGGCGCGCACGCACGAAAGCCTGGTGACCGTCGAGGAAAACGTCGTTGCCGGCGGCGCCGGCAGCGCCGTCGCCGAAGCGCTCGCCGCCCGCGGCATCGCGGTGCCGCTGTTGCAACTCGGGCTGCCCGATGCCTTCATCGATCAGGGCGACCCCGCATCGCAGCTCGCGCACTGCGGTCTCGACGCCGAGGGCATCGCCGCATCGATCGCGGCCCGCTTCGGCCAGACGTTCGGCCAACCGGGCGACCTTGGCCTCGTGCAACCGGCGAGCGCGAACTGACATGCGGGATCGGCGAAGCTTTCGCATGTGTGTGGCGCTGCTGTCGTGTCTCGCCGGCATCGGGCCGTCGGCTGCGGCCGACGCCCCCTGGCCGTCGCGCACGGTGCGCATCATCGTCGCGCAGGCGCCGGGCGGTCCGCCCGACCTGATCGCCCGTTTGATCGCCGAGCCTTTGGGCCGCGCGCTTCGCGTTCCGGTCGTCGTCGACAACCGACCGGGTGCCAGCGGCATCATCGGCGTCGACGCCGCGGCGCGCGCGACCCCCGACGGCCACACGCTTCTGATCGCAACGCTCAGCACCCACGCGCTGGTGCCCAATGTCAGCGCCAAGGTTCCGTACGATCCGGTGCGCGATTTCGTCGCGGTGGCCAATCTGTACCGATCGATCAAGGTGCTGTGGATCAATCCATCGATGCCGGTCCGCCGCGTCGACGACTGGGTCAGCTACGTGCGAGCGCGGCCGGGAGCGTTGAATTTCGCGAGCGGCGGCGTCGGATCTTCCAACCACATCGACATGGCATTGCTGCAATCGGCCACCGGGATCGACATGGTGCACATTCCGTACAACGGTCCCAGTGCGGCGATCACGGCGGTCGCGAACGGCGACGCCCATGCGATGGTCGTGTCGATCGGCACCGGCATCGGCCTTGCGCAAGGCGGGCGTGTTATTCCACTGCTGCTGTTCGGCGATCGCCGTTCGCCGCTGCTGCCCGACGTCCCCACCACCGCGGAGTCGGGATTGGAGCGACTCGACTTGAGCGCCTGGATCGGCTTGATGGCCCCGGCAGGCACACCCGACGCCGTGGTCACGCGCATCAATGCGGAGATCGCGCGGGTCCTGCGCTCCCCCGAAGCCCTGGCCTGGGCCGATGCGCAGGGACTGGAGACGATAGGCGGATCGCCGGCGAGCTTTGGCGCCACGGTGGCCGGCGACTACCTGCGCTGGGGCGAGATCATTCGTCCGATGCGCCTGAAGGCGGAGTAGGGGCGGGTCACGCGGGCGATGGCGTTGCTGCTCCGCGCGCCGCCCCCACCGCGCCGCCGCGGCGGGCGGATCCCGGCAAGGCGACGGCGGTGAGTTTTTCCGCCGAACCCGCGCCTTGGCTGCTGGTCGTCACGGTTGGAATCGACTACATCGCGCCGGCGCGCATGCCGCGCGACCTGCAGCGCGCCGGGTTCAAGGTGGCGCTGCTCGCACCGCAGAGCTCGCTCGCCGCGCACACCGCGTTCGTCGACCGGGTCGCGTATTTTCCCGAAGCGACCAATCTGCTCGAATGGATACGCGCGCTTGCCGCTGCGATTCGCGCCGTCGATCCGCTGCTGGTACTTCCGGGCGACGACATCGCGCTAAGAACGATGATGCAGCTGGTGCTGGATCCCCCGGCGGGAATCGATCCCGCGATGCAGGGCCAGCTCGAAACCGCCGTCCGCCGGTCGCTCGGTGATCCCGTCGGCTGGCTCGATTCGATCGACAAGACGCGCCTGTTCGAACTGGCGCAGCGACACGGGATGTCCGTTGCGCCGGGCGCGATCGCGACCGGCGAGGACGCGGCGATAGCCGCTGCGGCGGACATAGGCTATCCGGTGATTGTGCGCTCGGCCTACGGCTCGGGCGGAAGTGCTGCGGCTCGCTGCGAATCGGGCGGCGAAGTCCGCGCCGCGGTGCGCGGATTTCCACGCGCCGACGCCTGGTGCCCGCGCGGCGAGCCGCGACTGATCGTACAGCGGTGGATCGAAGGCGAGATTGTCAACCGCGCCTCGGCCGCGTGGCGCGGCCGTGAAGTGGCGGGCGTCACCCGCGGCAGACTGGCGACGCATCCCGGACCGCTCGGGCCCGCCTCGGTCGTCGAGTTCGTCGGACTGCCCGCGGTGGCCGAAGCGACCGGGGAGCTGTGTCGTCTGCTCGCACTGCACGGCTTCGTCGGTACGCAGTACGTCATCGAAGCGCCATCGCAACGCCCGTGCCTTATCGAGATCAATCGCCGCATGTTGCCGGCGACGCATGGCGGCGCGCTGGTCGGGGTCGATCTCGCCGCGGCATTGTTCGCAGCCGTCCACGGGCGCGAGTGGGCAGGTCCGCGCGACTTGGCGCCCGGTCCGGGCGCGCGGCTCGCGCTGTTTCCGCAGGAGTGGTATCGCGACGACGGGAGCGCGTGGCTTCGCCACCTGCCCAACGACGCGCCTTGGCACGATCCGGCGCTGCTCGCCGCGATGGTACGGATGCCGCTCGAAGCCGGCCGCTCGCCGCCGCCGGCGATCGTCCAGCCGCTGCTGTGAGACAATAACAGGCTCGCTGCAACGCGCCCCATCCAACGCGAACCGCCGCAATGAATCGTCCCGAAGCGCCGTTGATACCCGATGTCCAGTCGCACCCCGACGCGCGTAAGCTGCCGATCGACCGCGTCGGCATACGAAATTTGCGCTATCCGATTCGCTTTGTCGACGGGAACGACCCGCCGCAATCGACGATCGCCGTTTGCAGCGCCTATGTCGCACTGCCGGCGGATCGCAAGGGCACGCACATGTCGCGCCTGGTCGCGGCGATCGACGAGCTCGCCGAGCCGCTGTCGCTGGCGACGCTTCCGGCTTTCCTCGATGCGTTGCTGGTCCGGCTGGAAGCGGACGCCGGCCGCGTCGACATCGCGTTTCCGTGGTTCATGCGCAAGAGCGCGCCCGTCACCGGCGCGCAAAGCATGATGGACTACGAAGTGAAGCTGGTCGCCGACGCGGCGCCGGGCAAACGTTCGCTCGAGGCGACGATCGTCGTGCCGGTGATGAGCCTGTGCCCCAGTTCCAAGGCGATTTCCGACTACGGCGCGCACAACCAGCGCTCACATCTGACGCTGGCCGTGCGGCCGGGGCCGGGCGCCGCGATCACGCTGGCGGAGCTGATCCTGCTGGCCGAAGCCGAGGCCTCGTGCGAGCTTTATGGCCTGCTCAAGCGAGCCGACGAGAAATTCGTGACCGAGCGTGCCTACGACCGGCCGCGGTTCGTCGAGGATCTCGTCCGCGGCATCGCGGCGCGGCTGGTCGACGACGTCCGGTTGCTCGGCTTCAGCATCGCCGCGGAAAATTTCGAGTCGATACACAACCACTCGGCGTACGCCGAAATCGTTCGCGGCTGAACGACGCCGCCTTCGGGACGCGTCGGGATAGGCGCGAGCAGGCGGGCCCGGTTGCCCGGCGGCGACGCGACCGCTAGCGCAAAGTGACGCTCACCTGGGTTTCCGCCGGCTCGGCCGCCGCCGTTTCGACCGCCGTCAGCCTGCCGTTCGCAAACGACAGCCGGCTGGTCCCGCCCATCCGCCAGCGATAGACCCACTCCTCGTACCAGACGCGGTTCGACTTGCTGCGGCTGATTGCGCTGGGCCTTCCCCAGGCCGGCAGATTCAGTACCTCGTCGTCAGACATCCCGACCGCGATGCTGGTACGCCAAAAAACGCGCTTCGAACTGGCGCCCGGTTCGCGCCGCGCGGGCGCCGCGGCGGGTGATTCGGCGCGGGCGGGCTCGGCGCGTGGGCCGCCCAAGCTCGCGATCACGACATCGCCGTCACCGGAAGCGCAAGGCACCGACTGGTAGGCGATGCCCTCCGGTGCAAGGCACTTGTGGATGGCCTGCGCGTACCCGGCAAGCGGATACGCGAAGCCGCAAACGCTCACGCAAAGGACCAAGACACGCATGACACCACCCGGAGCGACAAGCACGGTGCACAGCGTGCACGTCCGCTGCCGGGATCGCCATCAGTCGTGGTCTGATCTTGTTGTAGGAATCCAGGCCCTTGCCCATCACTGGGACTTTTCGACCGCCACCCAGCCGCCGCGCCGTTGCGACTCGACGCAGGCCTCGATGAACGCCATCGTGTGCGCGCCTTCCTCGATCCGCGGATAGGGCGCGTCGGGGATCGTCTCGCCCAGCGCGCGGGCCATGCGGTCCTGCGCGACCTCGCGGTAGATATTGGCGAAGGCCTCCCGCAAGCCCTCCGGATGCCCGCGCGGCGCGCGGCCCAGGGCGATGATTTGCGGCGGCAAGCCTGGGTCGCCGCGGCCGATCACGCGCGCCGGTTCGCCTTGCAGCGCCAGGCGCAGGTAGCTCAAGTCGCGATGCGACCAGTCGAGCATCCCCTTTTCCCCATAGACGCGAAGCCGGATGTCGTTCTCGCCGCCGGCGGCGGCCTGGGTCACCGTCAGCGTGCCGCGTGCGCCACCTTCGAACTCCAGCAGCGCCGACGTGTAATCGACGACCTTGCGGCCGGGCACCAGCGCGCTGGCGTCGGCGGCGACGCGCGCGATCGCGAGGCCGGAGGTGAAGCAGGCCAGATGCTGCGCATGGCAGCCGATCGCGCTCATGACCAGCGACAGACCGCTGCGCTGCGGGTCGAGGATCCAGGCGAGCCGGTTGCTCGACGGGCCATCCTCGAGGCGCGTGGCCAATCCACTCTGAATGTATTCGACCTGGACCAGGCGCAACGCGCCGAGCACGCCCTCGCGGACCAGATGGCGAGCATAACGGGTCATCGGATACGCGGAATAACCGTGGGCGATCGCGTAGATCCTGCCGTTTTTCCGGGCGCGCGCGACCAGATCGCGCGCCTGCGCCGCGTCGTGCGTCACCGGCTTGTCGCCGACGACGTCGAGCCCCGCGTCGAGCGCGGCGACCGCATACGGGTAGTGCGTGTCATTCGGCGTCATGATCGCGACCGCCTCGGCGCCGTCCGGCCGCTGCTTTTCGCGATCGAGCAGCTCGGCGAGGTCGCCATAGCTGCGTGCGGCGTCGAAGCCCATCGCGATGCCACCGCTCCTGGAGCGTGCGGCGTCGCTGGAAAATACGCCGCCGACGACGCGCCAGTGCCCGTCGAGCTCGGCCGCGGTGCGGTGCATTTCGCCGATCCATGCCCCGGGTCCCCCGCCGACGATCGCCAGGCGCAACGGACGGCCGAAACGGGTTCGCAATTCGCTCATCAGTGTTTCCTCGATTTGCCAGGCGCGCTTCGGCCCGCCTCGATGGCGGTGCGCTAGAATGACGCATTGTAACGGCGTGCGCCGCCGATTCTCCATGCGTCCCGTCGCGATTTTCCGCTTCTCTCCGACCGAAGGGCCGGGCCACTTCGGCGAGTGGCTCGAGCGGCACCGCGTGCCGCATCGAATCGTCGCGCTCGATCAGGGCGAGACGGTTCCCGACGACGTCCGCGCCTTCGCCGGCATCGGCATGATGGGCGGCCCGATGAGCGCGAACGATCCGCTTTCCTGGAACGCACCGTTGCTCACGCTGCTGCGGCAGGCTGTCGCCGACGATATCCCGGTCATCGGACATTGCCTGGGAGGCCAGCTCTTTGCCAAGGCGCTCGGCGCATCGGTGGCGCCGACGACAACGCCGGAAATCGGCTGGGGCGAGGTGAGGGTACCGGACCCCGCCGCGACCGCCTGGTTCGGCGGCCGCGACAAGTTCACCACGTTCCAATGGCATTACGACGTCTTCGAGCTGCCGCCGGGCGCGAGACGGGTGCTGACCAATGCATTCAACCCGCAGCAGGGATTTGCGCTGGGCAAGCATATCGGCTTCCAGTGCCATATAGAGATGACGCGCCCTATGGTCGAGACCTGGGCCGGCAGCGGCCCCGGCGAGCTGCCGGGACAATCGACGGGCGCGACGCAAAGCCGCGACGACATCTTTCGCTATCTCGACGCGCGGCTGGCGGCGTTGTCACGGGTCGCCGACGACGTCTATGCACGCTGGGCGACGGGGCTCGCGCGCTGATGGCATCGATCCGTCCGCTGCCCGATCAGCTGATCAACCAGATCGCCGCCGGCGAAGTCGT
>DASYJB010000149.1:0-4460 GCA_035996965.1 Casimicrobiaceae bacterium
TCGACGCACAGCGGACAATCGCCGCTGCGTAATTGCCAAAGGAGACCCATCATGGCCAGATACGGCAAGAAGGCTCAAAGCAAGGTCGAGAAGACGATGCGCGAGCGCAAGCGCGGAACCTTGCGCAGCGGACGGTCGGGCAAGAAGGTGACGAGCCGCAAGCAGGCGATCGCGATCGGCCTGTCGGAAGCGCGCCGCGCCGGCGCCAAGGTGCCGAAGCGGAGATCGTCTTCGTCGTCGAGGGGATCGTAGCGATCGCTGAGCACCGGCCGGCGAGTTCGCGGGAACCGCCGGCTGGCAATAGAAGACGGCCGTAGCTCGACGGGAGGCGGCTACTCAGGCCGGGTGACGTCCGACTTCATCCCACCGCCCGAGCGCAGCGGCGGCTTCGTAGGTCCTCTGCAGGAAATCCAGCACCAGCGCATCGGGCGAGGGCGCCTCCCGCACCTTGTCGTAGGGCAGGATGAATTCACGCAAGTCGGAATGGTAATAGGCAGGTAGGCGAACTTCGGCATTCCGGAATCCGTCGGGCTCGGGATACGCATAAGCGTAGAACGCCGCTTCAGGCAGCGCTTCGTTGCCCGGCCAGAATCCGCAGCTGCTCACTTCGTGCGAGTACGCCTCGCGCGCGACGCGGTCGGGCAAATGCGGCACGCCGCCCGGGTGCTCGGGGGCCGGACGACCGGAAAAGCGCGTCACCGCGAGATCGAAACCGCCCCAGAAAAAGTGCACCGGGCTGCACTTGCCGTTGAACCCTGCGCGGAATTGCTTGAGCAGGCGATCGGCTTGCAGCAGCGCCGCAAAAAATCGGCGAACGGCGTCGGCGTCGTACGAGCGATGTTTCTGGTCCTTTTCGAAGGGGATCGCTTCGATCTGCTCATTAGGCGTCGTATTGATCGCGACCCTCAGGTCCAGCTCAGCCAGCTGCGCCATCAGCGCCTGGTAGAAGTCCGCCACCGTGCGCGGCTCGAGCCGCAGGGTTCGACGCTCGCCTTCGCCGGTCAGGATGACCAGCTGGTGGTCGATGAAGTCGAAATCGATCTGAAAGACGCGCTCGCCGTGCCGGATCGGCGAAGTCGACAGGCCGCGCGCGGTGACGTAATAGACGACGTGCCACGAGTGATTGACCCACGGCGTCTGCACTAGGCGGATCTTGCCGACGATTTGGGTCCACAGCAGCAGCGTGGCGTAGGTGTCCTTCCACGCCGCGTAGGAAAGGCTCGGCCAGGCGTCCATCGCGGGTCGACTAGCGCTCGGCGTGCGCTGCAAGCACGTACGCGACACAGGCGGTCAGCTTGCCCGCGTAGGGCACGTGCAGGAATTCGTTCGGGCCGTGCGCGTTGGAGTGCGGGCCCAGCACGCCGGTGATCAGAAACTGCGCGTCGGGAAAATGCTTGCCGAGCATCGCCATGAAGGGGATCGTTCCGCCTTCCCCCATCGCCGCCGAGGGCTTGCCGTAAAAGTGCGACGAGGCTTCGTCGATCGCGCTCGCAAGCCAGGCATCGGTCGGCGGCGCGTTCCATCCGGTCGCGCCCGATTCGCCGGTGAAGCGCACCGTTGCGCCATACGGCGGATCGGCTTCGAGCAGCCGTTGCATCGCGCGCTCGGCGGCGACGCCATCGACGGTCGGAGGCAGCCGCAGCGAGAGCTTCAGTGCCGTTTGCGGCCGCAACACGTTGCCGCCGTCGGCGATCGACGGCAGCCCATCGGCGCCGGTGATCGACAGCGCAGGGCGCCAGGTCCGATTGAGCAGCGCTTCGGCACGGTCGCTGATCATCGGCTGGGTCGCGCCGGCGAACGGATACTTGCCGATCACGATGTCGCCGAGGACATCGGCCGCGCGCCTGGCCTGCTCGGCGCGCTCGGCCGGGACAGGCGCGTGAAATTCGGGCGGCAGCACGCGGCCGGTCGATGCGTCCTCGATCCGGTCGAGAAGCTTCCGCGCGATGCGAAACGACGAAGGCACGATGCCGCTGGCGTCTCCCGAATGCACGCCCTCGGTCAGCACGTCGACGCTCAACGTGCCGCCGGCCAGGCCGCGCAGCGACGTCGTCGCCCAAAGGCGCTCGTAGTCGCCGCAACCGGAGTCGAGGCCGACGACGAAGTCGACTTTGCCCATGCGCGGCGCCAGCGCCTCGAGATAGGCGGGCAGGTCGTAGCTGCCACTTTCCTCGCAGGTTTCGATCATGCCCGCGCATCGCGCATGCGCGATGCCCTGCGCCTGCAGCGCGCTGATCGCGGACAGCGCGGCGAACGTCGCGTAGCCATCGTCGGCGCTGCCGCGGCCATAGAGCTTGCCGTCCTCGTACAGCGGATCCCACGGTCCGTAGCCTTGTCGCCAGCCGGTCATTTCCGGCTGCTTGTCCAGGTGGCCGTAGAGCAGCACCGTGCGGTCTCCTGTCCCGGCAACGTCGAAGTACAGCAGCGGCGTGCGGCCCGGCAGGCGCATGATTTCGACCGTCAGTCCCCGCACCGGCTGCTTCTTCACCCATGCATGCGCGAGCCCGATGACACGCTCGATGTGGCCGTGACTTTCCCATTGCGGATCGAAGTGCGGCGACTTCGCCGGAATGCGGATGTACTCGGTGAGTTGCGGGACGATGTCCTTGTCCCATTGCGCGCGGATGGCCGAGAGAAGCGTCGAGTGATTCACTATAGGATTTCCGATCGGCGGAACTCGCCGCCCGATTATTGGAGAATTAGCCGCAGACACGATTCAGCCGCGACTAACGAGGCTTGACGAAGCGCAGCGCGAATTTGTCGGTCGGAATCGCCGATCCGGTCGACGTCTGGTCGCGCGGATCGGCGGGATTGCGCAGGAAGTTGCCCTCGGCCTCGAGCACGAATCCGGCCTGGCGCACTTCGGCCAGCACGACCGCTTCGTCGATGCGATGCAGGCTCCTGCCTTCGGAGACCCCCGTCCCGCTGCGTCCGGCGTGATCGATGATCACATAGCGGCCTCCCGGCTTCAGCGCGGAAAACAGCCGTTGATTCATGCGCGCGCGATCGACCGGAAGATAGCTGATGTCGTGGTAGTTGAGGACCAGCGTCACGAGATCCAGCTTCGGCGCCTGTGCAGGCACCGGATCCTCGAACGGACGCTCGACGGCGATCAGATTGGCCTGCGGTTGATCGGCCAGCCGCTTGGCGAGTCCTGGTCCGGGCTGCGGCGTCTGCGCCCAGACGACGCCGGTCGGCCCGACCGCCAGGGCCAGCAGCTGCGAGGTGTAGCCGCCGCCGGCCGATACGTCCAGCACCTGCATGCCGGGACGAACTTGCGTGAACGGAAGGAATTCCGCCGGATGCCGCGCCGCGTCGGTACGCCGGTCCTGATCGGTGCGGATCGGGCTCGCGATCACCAGCCGATACGTTTCGACCATTGCGCGCTCGTCGGCCGATGGCACGCTTGTGCATGCTTCGAGTCCTGCAATCGCGCCGACCACGACAAGCGAAGTCGTCAGGCCTCGTGCAACGGCGGTATGAATCTTCGCGACGTACGCTGGCATTGTCGTGCGCTCCTGGCGGCCGACGCAAACAGGGATCGATTCGCGTGCGCGGCGGTTGAATTGCATGGCGAACTGGCTCATAGTTTACTTCAGTTTTTGCGCGCGTTTCCCTACCGGAGATCCGGATGAACGACAAGCTTTCCGCGGAAGCCATGGTGCAGATCGGCAAGAATGGTCCCTACCGAGTCTCCGGCAACCTGCCTCTGGGCGAGGAAATCATCGGCGCCGATGCCGCCGGCGATTCGGTCGCGTGGCAGCACGGGCGAACGTTTCCTTTGCAGCAACAGTATGCGCTATGCCGCTGCGGTCATAGCGCACACAAGCCATTCTGCGATGGCAGTCATGCGAAGGTCGGTTTCGACGGGACCGAAACCGCGAGCCGGGCGCCGTATCGCGAGCAGGCCAAAGTCATCCGGGGGCCGGCGATGACGCTGACCGATGTCGAGAGCCTGTGCGCATTCGGGCGCTTTTGCGATCCGAACGGCTCGGTGTGGAATCTGGTGAATGACCCGGACCGGGCGGCTCACGAGCATTTCGCGCGGCAGACCTGCAATTGCCCGTCGGGACGCCTGGTGGCCTGGGACAACGCCACGGGCCAACGGCTGGAGCCCAAGTACGAGCCGTCGATCAGCCTGGTGCAGGATCCGGCCAAGGAATGCTCGGGACCGTTGTGGCTTCGCGGCGGCGTGCAGCTGGTCGGCGCCGATGGACACCACTACGAAGTACGCAACCGGATGACGCTTTGTCGCTGCGGCGCGTCAAAGAACAAGCCGTTTTGCGACGGCGCTCACGCCTCGATCGGATTCAGCGACCAGCGCTAAATATGAGCGTTAATCCAACGGAGCCCATCTTGCCATCATCGAAACGCAGAGTCGGAATCATAGGCGTCGGGTTCGGCGCGCAGGTGCATGTGCCGGGTTTTCGCTCGGAAGGCTGGGATGTCGCGGCGATCTG
>DASYJB010000150.1:0-9811 GCA_035996965.1 Casimicrobiaceae bacterium
CGCTGATCATGGCGGTGGCGCGCAGACGCTTGAGCTGGAAACTGCTTCGCCAGGCGATGGACACGACGGCCAAGCTGTCGACGTTCGTCGTGTTCATCCTGCTCGGCGCGCGCGTGTTCAGCCTGACCTTCTATGGCGTCAACGGCCACGTCTGGGTCGAGCAGCTGCTGCTGCATCTGCCCGGCGGACAGCTCGGCTTCCTGATCGTCGTCAACGTCCTGATCTTTTTCCTGGCGTTCTTCCTCGATTTCTTCGAATTGTCGTTTATCGTGATTCCGCTGGTCGGGCCGGTCGCCGACAAGCTCGGCATCGACTTGATCTGGTTCGGCGTGCTGCTCGGCGTCAATATGCAGACCTCGTTCATGCACCCGCCGTTCGGCTTTGCGCTGTTCTATCTGCGCAGCGTCGCGCCGGCCAAGGACTTCCTCGACAAGGTGACCGGCAGGCTGACCAAGAAGGTGACGACCGGGCAGATCTACTGGGGTGCGGTGCCGTTCGTGCTGATCCAGGTCGTGATGATCGCGCTCGTGATCTCCTTTCCACAGATGGTGATGGTGTACAAGGCGAAGGAAAGGACCTTCGACATCAACAAGATCCAGATCATCGTGCCGGAAGACCAGCCTGCCGGCGGTCAGCCCGCCGAGTCCAACCCGAACGCCGAGCAGGACGACGCGACCAAGGCCCTGGAGAAAGAGCTCGGCGGCGGCGCGAAGGCGCCCGACGCCAAAGACGAAGCCGCTCCCGCAGGTCAACCTCCGGCAGACAATCCGAACGCCGAGCAGGACGATGCGACCAAGGCGCTGGAAAAGGCGCTCGGCGGAACGAAGGCGCCCGACGAGAAGAAGTAATCGCTGGGCGTCGTTGTGCGCGGGCTAAAAAAAAGCGCCGGGGATGGACCCGGGCGCTTTGCTATCCGTCGCCGATGCGCGACTCGGTGCGTCCTACTTCTTCTGCGACAACCGCTCCGCGGCGATCATGAAGTTGTCGAAACGGTTTTCGGTGACGGCGAACCATGACACCTGCTCTGCGCGGAATTTCTTCCACGGTTCGTAGATCTTCTTGAATTTCGCGTTCTTGGTCGCAATCTCGTCGTAGGTTTCCGTCGTCGCCTTGTAGCATGCCGCCAGGATTTCGTTCGAGAACGGCTGCAGCTTGACGCCATTGCCGATCAGCCGCTTAAGCGCCGCCGGGTTGAGCGAATCGTACTTCGCCGTCATGTCCATATTCGCTTCGTAGCATGCGGCCTCGAATATCGCCTGGTAGTCCTTGGGCAGCGCTTCCCAAGCCTTGATGTTGACGTAGCAATCGACTCCCGTGCTGCCTTCCCACCAGCCTGGATAGTAGTAGTTCTTCGCGACCTTGTAGAAGCCGAGCTTCTCGTCATCATAGGGTCCGACCCATTCCGCCGCATCGATCGTGCCCTTCTCGAGCGCCGGATAAATGTCGCCACCCGCAATCTGCTGCGGCACCACACCCAGCTTGGCCAGCGGCAGAGCACCCGTGCCCCCGATGCGGAACTTCAGCCCCTTCAAGTCGGCGACCGTCTTGATTTCCTTGCGGAACCAGCCCCCCATCTGCGCACCGGTGTTGCCGGCAGGGAAGCTGATCATGTTGTAGTCCTTGTAGAACTCGCGCATCAGGGCGAGGCCGCCGCCGTGATACATCCAGGCATTCTGCTGGCGCGTATTGAGACCGAACGGGATCGCTGCAGCGAACGCGAACGTAGGATCCTTGCCGAAGAAATAGTACGGCGCCGTATGGGCGCTTTCGACCGTGCCGTTTTGCACCGCGTCGACGACGCCGAAGGCCGGAACGATCTCACCGGCGGCAAATACCTGGATCTGGAACTTGCCGTTGGTCGCTGCGGCACAGCGCTTGGAAATCGTATCGGCGCCGCCGAAAATCGTGTCCACCGCTTTTGGGAAACTCGACGCCATCCGCCATTTGACTTCGGGCTGGGTCCCTTGGCCGATGACCGGCGCAGCAACGGCACCGGCGGCGAGACCGACCCCGGCTTTTTTCAGAAATGAACGACGTTCCATGAAACTCCTCCACGAGAAATTCGCTATTGGCGCGCCGCAGAACTGCCGGTGGCGCGACGCCGGATATTGCGCGCTGGTGATCCGCGAGGCGGTATGACTTAGTCGTCGGCGCCACGCCGGAGTTCGTTGCTCCGTCGGCGATTCTAACCGATTTCGCCGACCGGATAGCCGGTTAGCCTGACAGCTTCCGCACCGCGCTGAACAGGCCCCACGACCAGCCGGCTTGGCGCTCGATCGTCTGGTTGAAGCGCACAAGGTAGCGAGCATTCCCGGTATCGAGCTCGACCATCCCTCCGGACAACAGGCGGTCGTCGGGTCCGATCAGGCTGCGCTGCGTGGCCTCGCGATTGGCCGCGTGCGCGGGAATGTAGACACCGAAAAACGGCCGGTCGATGGCGGCGTGCTCGGCGTCCAGCGGCGCGACCCAGGTGCGCAGCAGCACACGGATGATGCGCCGCGCGATGATCTCGACGCCGCAAATCACTTCGTCGACCTGCTCGCGCTGCATGCGCCGCACGACCGCGAGGCTCCACCCTTCGGGGGCCTGAAAGGCGATGATCTCGCCCAGCTTGGCCGGCACGTCCTTGGCCGGCGCGACCAGCCGGCAGCCGCTGTCGCTGTGGTCGACCAGGCGCCACTGCGACCCTCGCACGCGCCGCGCTACTGAGTCGGGATTGGCGCTGGGGTTCACCATCTGCGTGATCTCGTCGTAGCTCATCATCGCGCCGACCGACTTGGCTTGCGGCGTCAGGTGCTCGACTTCCGCGACCGCGCGGGTCAAGGCCTGCAGCCCGACGACGACGCGGACGTCGTGCTCGGTGCGCTGCCGCGGCGCGCGCGGCGCGTAGGCCAGCGCATCGGGACCGTAGAGCGCCGCCAGCCGCATCAGCAACAGCTTCTGCTCGCGCGGCGGCAGATCGCCGTCCAGCGGCTTGTCGTCGTCGCGGTCCGGCAGGACGCGCATGCGCTCGACGATCTTGGCGTACACCGACGAGGCATCGAGATAGAGAACGCGGCCGCCGGCGCGCGGTCGGTCGCCGCGGCGCAACCCGTGCGTGCCCGACAGGTCGACCAGAAAATTGGCGTTGGTGCCGTGCTGCGGCACCAAGGTCACCGCGTCGACCCAATCTTCGAGCGCGCGCGCCACCCACTCGACCTGATCGGGCGTGAAGCTGCCGCTGTCCAGACGCATCAGCAGCAGCGTCGCGACGTACTCCTGCTCCTGCGTCTTGGTCGGGCGCCGAAATCCGGCGGCGCCGGCTTCGCGATGCCAGCCCCGGGTGCGCGCGAATTCGTAGAGCTCGTGGATCTCCCGCCATTGCGCGGGTATCCAGTGCCCGTAGCGAAACAGCCGGAACTTGCCATCCAGCCCCTTGTAGTGCGCAAGCCGCAACAAAACCTTGGGCAGGACCGCCTTCCATTGCTTGTCTTCGCGTCCCCCGTAGCCACTCTTGACCGCCGCTTCATAGGCCGCGATGAACGCCTTGACCAGATCGAACACCGCGTGCCACAGCCGCGTCTCGACGCTGCTCGAGCGCTGATAATTGACCGTGTATTGCTCGGTCAGATCTGCGATGACCGACTCGAATCGCGCATCGATAGCCAGCAGCGCCTCGGCCTGTGCCGGACCGATCGCGCGCCGACCGCCGGGAAACGAGGTGACGAGGTCGAGCGCCTCGTGCTGCAGCTGCAGCGCGTCGGTGGCGGGCAAGGTCGCGATCCAGCGCGCCGCCGCGGCCGGACTGCGCAATGGATCGGACAGCGACCTTCTCCAGATCGCGATCCGCTCGCCGACGCTGCGTTTGGCCAACTGGGCTCGCACCTAGACCGCCACCCGGGAGCACGGCTGCGTTCCGCGCGCGGGATCGAGCCGATGGATGGGACCGGGCATCGCTAATTGCCCGCCACGGCCATCGTGCCGATCATGATGGATCCGCAATGACGCGAGCCGCGGCGATCGACGTCCTTGCCGATAGCCGTGATGTCCCGGTACATGCGGGTCAGGTTTCCGGCGATGGTGATTTCCTCGACCGGATACGCGATCTCGCCGTCTTCGACCCAGTAGCCGGCCGCGCCGCGCGAATAGTCGCCGGTCACTGGATTGACGCCCTGCCCCAGCAGCTCGGTGACCAGCAGCCCACGGTCCATGCGCTTGAGCAGCGCAGGCAGGTCGTCGTCGCCATGACTGACGATCAGGTTGTGGTTGCCGCCGGCGTTGGCCGTCGATCGCAGGCCGAGCTTGCGCGCCGAGTAGCTGCCGAGGAAATATCCCTGCACGACACCGTCGGCGACGACGTCGCGCGGACGCGTCGCGACGCCTTCGTCGTCGAACGGCGTCGAGGCCTGGCCGCGCGGCAGGTGCGGCTCCTCGCGGATCGACACGTGCGGAACGAACACCTGTGTACCGACGCTGTCGAGCAGGAACGACGACTTGCGATACAGGCTGCCGCCGCTGACGGCGTTGACAAAGTGACCGATCAGACCGGTCGCGATCGGAGCCTCGTAGACGACCGGACACTCGGTGGTGGCGAGCTTGCGCGCACCGAGCCGGCGCAGCGTACGAAGCCCCGCCTTTCTGCCGACTTCGCGCGCCGGCATCAGGTCGGCGGGCGATCGCGCCGACGTATACCAGTCATCGCGCTGCATCGCGCCATCCTCTTCGCCGATCACCGCGCAATAGATGCCATGACGCGAGCTCGCGTAGCCGCCCGAAAATCCGTTGCTGTTCGCGTAGACGAATTCCGCCTCGTGCAGCGATACCGACGCGCCTTCGGAATTGCTGATGCGCGCATCGACGCCTAGCGCCTCGGCCTCGCATTCGCGTCCGAGCTCGATCGCCTGCTCGACGGTCAATGGCCAGGGATGGCTCAGATCCGGATCGGTCCAGTCATGCGCGAGCAATGCGGGGTCGGCCAGCCCCGCACAGTTGTCGTCGGCGGTGTAGCGTGCGATGGTCAGCGCCTTGGTGACGGTATCTCGAATAGCGGCGGGCGCGAAATCGGCCGTGCTGGCATGTCCCCGCCGCAAGCCGACATAGACGGTGACGCCAATGCCCTTGTCGCGGTTGTAGGCGATGGTCTCGACATCCCCCTTGCGCACGGTAACGCTCTGGCCGAAGGCCTGCGAGACTTCAGCCTCGGCGGCGGTCGCGCCGCCGGCACGCGCCGCGTCCAGCACTTGCGCAGCGACGTCAGCGAGCGTGCCGGCGGCGAGTGCAAAACGATTCTCGGACGTGCTCACTGAGCTGGTCATCGACGGACTCGAAGCGGAAGGCGGGCCCCTGATCGGTTATGATAGCAAACCCCCTTTCGCGACCCCTGGCGCCGCCATGCGACGATCCGACGAAACACCCCGGCGAACGGGACAGGAGGTACGCGGACCACGCTCTCCGGGCAGCCGCCCCGCAACGCCGGCGATCGACGCCGCCGACCGATCGGCACCGGATCCGTCCAGCGACGAAGTCCCGGTCTTGTCGAAAACGCGCCGCAAGGCCGAGATGCACGATCTTCAGAGCCTGGGCGAGACGCTGGTTCAACTTTCCGTTCCGCGGCTGTCCGACCTCGGCTTACCCGAGCGCCTCGCCAACGCGATCGAACAGGCGCGCGGAATCAGCAAGCACGAGGCGCGGCGCAGGCAAATGCAATACATCGGCAGGCTGATGCGCGATGTCGATCCCGAGCCGATCCGGGCTCGGCTCGCGCAGTGGGGCGCGGCGCCGGCGGCCGAAAAAGCTCGTCTGGCGGCAGTCGAGCGCTGGCGCGAGCGCCTGCTCGCGGACTCGGCCGCGCTCGATCAACTGTGCACCGCCGCTCCGCATGCCGACCGCGCGCGCCTTTCGGCGCTGGTGGCGCGCGTGCAGGGCGAGCGGGCGCGTGCCGCACCGCCGCATGCCTATCGTGAGCTTTTTCGCGTTCTGAATACCCTGTTGTCCACGGCGCGCGCGACGTGATGCCGGACGCAGAGCGCGCTCTTACCGGAACCTGCCGATGAGCGAGGTCGCATCGCTTTTGATAGGCCTGGTCTCCGTCAGCGACCGCGCATCCGCCGGCGTGTACGAGGACAAGGGCATTCCAGGCCTCACCGACTGGTTCGGCGCGGCGCTGACGACGCCGTGGCGGATGGAAACGCGGCTGATCCCGGATGAGCAAGCGCTGATCGAGCGCACGCTGATCGAGCTCGTCGACAGCGTGCACTGCCATCTGGTGCTGACAACCGGAGGCACCGGACCCGCGGCACGCGACGTCACACCGGAAGCGACGCTGGCGGTCGCGCACAAGGTGCTGCCGGGCTTCGGCGAGCAGATGCGCCAGGTGAGCCTCCGGTACGTGCCGACGGCGATACTGTCGCGCCAGGTCGGCGTCATCCGCGGCGGCGCGCTGATCCTCAATCTTCCCGGACAGCCGAAGGCTATCAAGGAAACGCTCGACGGCGTCTTTCCCGCCGTGCCGTACTGCATCGACCTGATCGGCGGCCCCTACATCGAGACGAAGGACGACGTCTGCAAGGTCTTCCGTCCGAAGAGCGCAATGCGCCCGCCGTCGGTGTGAACCCTAGGGCCTAGCGATGGCCGCCGACGACACCAACCAGCCGCCGCCGTACGAGGGACGCAACCTCTATCTGGCCGATCGCGCGCTGCGCGCCGCTGTCGAGCGAGGTGGCGCGGCGTGGTCGCACGGCCGACTCGACGAGTGGGGCGCGGCGCTCGGCAGCGCCGAGCTGTCGGCGCTGGCGGCGCGCGCCAATCGTTTCGGGCCGGAGCTTCGAACGCATGACCGCTTCGGCAATCGCATCGACGAGATCGGATTCGATCCCGCGTGGCACGAGATTCTGATGCTGGCGATGATCGAAGGCGAGCATGCCTCGCCATGGACCGAAGCGCGTGCCGGCGCGCAGGTCGCGCGCGCCGCCGCGTACCTGATGCACGCCCAGATCGAAAACGGCACGCAGTGCCCGCTGACGATGACCTTCGCCGCCGTGCCGCTGCTGCGCAGGCACGGGGGCGCCCTTCCGTGGCTGGCCGACGAATGGCTGCCGCGGATCCTGTCGCGCGATTACGATCCGCGCGCGTTGCCGGTCGCGCAAAAGGCGTCGGCGCTGATCGGCATGGGCATGACCGAGCGTCAGGGGGGGTCCGATGTGCGCGCCAATACGACCCGCGCCGACCCCGTCGGGGGCAACGAATACCGGCTGACCGGGCACAAATGGTTTTTTTCGGCACCGATGTGCGATGCGCATCTGGTGCTCGCGCAGGCGCCGAAGGGCCTGTCGTGCTTTTTCCTGCCGCGCGTCTTGCCCGACGGCGCACGCAACGCGGTACGCCTGCAGCGACTGAAGGACAAGCTCGGCAATCGCTCGAACGCCTCGTGCGAAGTCGAGTTCGGTGGCGCCGCCGGCTGGCTGCTCGGCGACGAGGGCCGCGGCGTGCAGGTCATCATCGAGATGGTCCAGCACACGCGACTCGATTGCGCGATCGGCAGCGCGGGCATCGTCAAGAGCGCCGCGGCGCAGGCGCTCCACCATGCGCAGCACCGGCGCGCGTTTGGCCACCCTCTGGCCGAGCAGCCGTTGATGCAGAACGTGCTCGCCGACCTCGCGATCGAAGCCGAAGCCGCCGTCGTCTCGGCCCTGCGGCTGGCGTCGACGTTCGAGGCCAACGCCGGCGAGGCGGAAGCGGCGTTGTCGCGGCTCGCGACCCCGGCGCTCAAATACTGGCTGTGCAAGCGCGCGCCGATGGTCGTCGCCGAGGCGATCGAAGTGCTGGGCGGCAACGGCTACGTCGAGGAAAGCGCGTTGCCGCGGCTGTACCGCGAGGCGCCGCTGAACTCGATCTGGGAAGGCTCGGGCAACATCATGTGTCTCGATGTCCTGCGCGCCGCACGGCGCGAGCCGAACGCAGTGGCGGCGCTGCTGGCCGAGCTCGCGCTCGCGCGCGGAGGCGATGCGCGTCTCGACCGGCACATCGCGCGGCTCGGCGCGACGTTCAGCGACGGCGCGCTCGACGAGGCGGGAGCGCGCCGGCTCGCCTCCGATGTTGCGCTGGCGCTGGCCGCGGCCTTGCTGGTGAGGAACGCCGCTCCGGCGGTCGCCGATGCGTTCTGCGCATCGCGCCTGGGCGAAAGCTACGCGGGTGCGCTCGGAACGCTGGCGTCGGGCATCGATTGCGCCGCCGTCCTTGCCCACGCGACCGGGTGACCGCGTCGGCGCCTCAGCGGCGCCGCCCCGCGCTCGAAGGTGCACCGCCGGCGGGCAGCACGTGGTCCCATTCCATCAGCAGCTCGCCGCGACGCGCCGGGTCCTGTCGATAGTACCGACGCAGCAGATCGTAGACGCCGCCGTAGTCGTGCAGCAGCAGCGCCGGTTCAGCAAAGAACACTTCGGACAGCACGGCGAAAAATTCCGCCGGGCTCTCCGCGGCGTACGGATCGATCGCGGTGTCTTCGCCGGACTCGACCCGGGCGCGAAAGTGCTCGTACGCGATATTCATGTCCCGCTGCCAATCGTTCGGCCGCATGTCGGCCGGCAGCGGCGGGCAGCCGTTGGCGTCGCCGTTACGCATGTCGAGCTTGTGCGCGAATTCATGAATGACCAGGTTCATCCCGGCGCTGTCCCAGTCGGCGCTCGCTTCGACATCGGACCAGGACAGCACGACCGGCCCCCCGGGCATCGACTCGCCGGCCAGCTGCTCCCTCCCGCGATGGACGACGCCGGCTTCGTCCTCGAATTCGCGCGCGATGATGAACTCGTCCGGATAGACGATGACGTTTTCCCAGCCGTCGTAGCAATCCGCATCGAGCCAGAGCGCCGGGGCACAGGCCTGCATCGCGATCAGGACGCGCATCAGCGGGGTTACGGCGAAGCCTGCGGCGCCGACAATGCTTTTTTCGGAGAGGAAGACGACGACCCGCTCGCGCAGGCGCTTGATCTCGTCTTCGGTGTAGATCGCCAGAAACGGCAGCGCGTCCAGCGCCTGCCGCCACAGCGACTCGGGAATCGCCGCGGTCGCGAGCATGCGCCGGCGACGCCAGTTGCGGATGGCTTCGAACATCGCGCAGGCGCGAACGTCAACTCGCGCTGTTGGAGGCCGGCGGCTCGATGTCGAGATCCAGATCTGCGCTGCTGCCGGTCTCGATGTCTATGACGATCGCGGTTTGGTCGCGCAGAAGGAGCGTCGCCTCGCTTTCCGGAAGCGCCTCCACTCCCTTCAGCTTTCGCTCGATCGACCGCGATCGTATCTCCGCCGCGCCGAGCGTATTGCCAACCATCTCGAGTTGTTTCTTGGTCTTGGCGAGAATGTCGCCGAACGTTCCGAACTCGGTTTTTACCGCCGCGAGCAGCCTCCAGACTTCGCCGGAGCGTCGCTCGATCGCAAGCGTCCGGAACCCCATCTGCAGGCTATTCAGGATCGCGGCCAGTGTCGTCGGCCCCGCCAGCGTCACCTGATAGTCGCGCTGGATGGTGTCACCGAGGCCGGGACGCCGAAGAACCTCCGCATAAAGGCTCTCTACAGGCAGATACAGCAGCGCGAAGTCCGTCGTGTGCGGCGGTTCGATATATTTCTCATGAATGTCCCTGGCCTGCTTGCGAACACGATCCTCCAGCGCTTTTCCGAAAAACTCCACGGCCGCCAGATCGGCTCTTTCCTGCGCGTCCTGCAGGCGTTGAAAATCCTCGAGCGGAAACTTTGCGTCGATCGGCAGCCAGAACTCGCTCTTCCCTTCGTCACGGCCCGGCAGGCGAATCGCGAATTCGACTCGCCAGGACTGACCGGG
>DASYJB010000151.1:0-19549 GCA_035996965.1 Casimicrobiaceae bacterium
GGCGGCACGGGCGAACGATGATTATTGCAGAAATCGTCACGCCGCGGGATTGGGGTACCGCGCCTGAATCGCAGCGATCCCGGCCAGCGTCTCCGGGTCGAGCTCGAACTGCGCGCCGTCGATGTCCTCGGCGAGCTGGGCGATCGTCGTCGCGCCGACGATGGTCGCGCCCAGATACCAGCGGCTCCTCACGTATCCGAGCGCGAGCTGGACCAGCGAAATGCCGCGCCGTGCGGCCAGTTCGGCGTAGGCGGCAACCGCTTCGGCAACCAGGGGCTTCCGAAAGCGCAGGCTGAAATTGTCGAACAGCGCGAAGCGCGCGCCCGGAGGCTTGGCGCCGCCCAGGTACTTTCCCGAAAGCATCCCGCCGGCCAGCGGGCTGTAGGCGAGCAGCGACATCTGCTCACGGAACAGAACCTCGGCAAGATCGTTGTCGACGTTGCGCGACACCAGGCTGTAGCTGTTCTGGATCGTCACCGGACCCGGGACGCCGAGCTCGCGCGCGACGCGGTGGAATTCGCATACGCCCCACGCCGTTTCGTTCGACAAGCCGTAATGGCGAATTTTTCCCGCGGCGATCAGCGCTGCCATGCCCTCGACCTGTTCGCGAATCGACGGACCATCGCTTTCCTTGGCAGGATCGAAGGCCGTCGCGCCGAACATCGGCACGTTCCGCTGCGGCCAATGGATCTGGTAAAGGTCGATGCAGTCGATCTGCAGGCGCGCGAGGCTCGTCTCGACCGCCTCGGCGACGATCTCGCGGGTCAGATCGGTGCGCCCCTGCCGGATCCAGTCCCGGCGGCCCGGTCCCGCGACCTTGCTGGCGATGACCAGGCCATTCCGCGGCTGGCGCGCGAGCCAGTTGCCGAGGTAAGTCTCGGTGCGGCCCTGCGTAGCCGCGATCGGCGGGGCGGGGTACATTTCCGCGGTGTCGATGAAATTGACGCCGCGCGCCACCGCGTAGTCGAGTTGCTCGTGGGCCTCGGCTTCGCTGTTCTGTTCGCCCCAGGTCATCGACCCGAGACAGACTTCGGAGACGCGCAGCGCAGTGCCGCGCAGGATTCGATATTTCATCGGGCTCCAGGTTATCAGTCGATTCGACCCGCGCCAGGCGCGGGCCGCCATCCGGTCGACGCCGGATCGGCTGCTAGATTTGCGGTCCGAGCAGCGCCGCCGCGTGCTCCCAGAGCTTCTCGGCCAGTGGCCGATCGCGCCATTCAGCGACGCTGATGCGCCGGGATGATTTCAGATCGCGCTCGAAGATTTCGACCTGATGAGCGGCGAACGCGGGGTCGTAGATATTGAGGCTTGCCTCGTCGTTCAGGTGGAACGAACGGTCGTCGAAATTCGTCGAGCCGACCGATACGACCAGTCCGTCGGCGACCAGGACCTTGCAGTGGAACATCGTCGGCTGGTACTCGTAGATTTCGGCGCCCGCTTCGAGCAGCTCGCCCCACAGGGCGCGCGACGCGCGCCGCACGGTTTCCGAATCGATGTGCGGCCCCGGGGTGATGATACGCACCCGAACGCCGCGGCGCAGCGCCGCGACCAGCGTATCGCGGGAAAGCTCGTCGGGCACGAAATACGAGCTGGACAAATCGATCGAGTGTTCGGCCGCCGTGATCATCAGCAGATACATCAGTTGCATGCTTTCGCTGCCCCCCGAAGGAGAGCTCGCGAACATCTGGGCGGCGCCATCGCCGACCGGGGCCAGCGCCGGGAAATAATCGGTGCCGTCCAGCACTTCGCCGGTGGCCTTGACCCAGTTGTCTCCGAACACTGCCTGCATCTGCGCGACCACCGGCCCTTCGGCGCGAAAGTGGCTGTCGCGCCAGTGCAGCGGGTCCTGTGCGCGTCCGGTCCATTCCGGAGCGATGCCGACGCCTCCGGTGAAGCCGATCCGCCCGTCGACGACCAACTCTTTGCGGTGGGTCCGGTTGTTCAGCTTGTCGAGGTTGTACCACCGCGGCTCGTGATAACGCCGGATGTGCACGCCAGCATCGCGCATCTCCGCCAGGAAGGCCTGGTCCATCTTGCTGCTGCCGAGCCAGTCGAGCAGCACATGGACCTTGACGCCGGCGCGCGCTCGCTGCGACAGGGCGTCGGCGAACGCCTTGCCGATGTCTCCCGACCAGTAGATATAAGTCTCGAAGGTGATCGTCTTTTGCGCGCCTTTGATCGCCTGCAGCATCGACGGAAAGATCTCGTCGCCGTTCAACAGCGTCGCAAAGCGATTGCCGGGAAGGATGACCGGACCCAGCATCACCCCCATCGTGCGCTGGAATTGCGCGTCATGGATCGCGTAACGATGCTCGAGCTTTTCCTTGACCCTTTTTTCGCCTGTCGTCAGGTTCTGCGCGAAAAAGACGACCAGCAGCGTCGCGAACACGCTGACCAGCACCGTCCAAATGACGGATCGTTTCTTGCCGGGCGAGGCTGCCAGACGCATCGACGGGGCCTTTCGACGCCAGCGGCGATCATAGCCGAGAGTCGGCGGCTTCCCAACGGCTTCGCACCGCCGGCGCGCGATTCCTCCTCGAGATCGGCCGCGGCCCGCCGAGCGGCCTCGTGCATACGCTAGCGCACGGAGCCGGGCTCGCGTGGCGGTGTATGTTCGAGCCCTGTCAATGGGGCAGGCAATGAGCCGCGGTGGCGGGGCTGACTCGCCCCGACACGTCGTTTTCGTTCTTGTTGGAACAATCCTTGCATTTTCACTGAGTGAGCCGGCGAAATTGAACGAATTACAAGACCGTTCCCAAACTTTGGAGCTCGTCATGAGAGTCGTGCGATCTTTCCTTGCGATACTGCTGGTGGCCGCGTCGGCGAATTTTGCGCCGGCATCGGCGACGTCGTACTCGACCGATCAATCCGATCTTTGGTGGAACCCGTCGGAGGCGGGGTGGGGCATCCAGTTCGTCCAACGCGGCGACAAGATATTCGCGACGATGTTCGTCTACGACCCCTCGCACATCCCGATCTGGTACGGCGGCACGCTTTACCCTACCGGTGCTTCTTTTACATGGTCGGGCGCTAATTACGTGACCTCGGGGCCGTGGTTCGGCAATGTTCCCTACAATCCAACCCAGTTCACCAGCCGGGTCGTCGGGACGATGACCTGGGTGGCAACGTCGACCTCGACCGGGACGCTGACATACACCGTCGACGGGGTGTCGGTGACCAAGCTGCTGACCCGCCAGACGATCGTCTTCGATGATTTTTCCGGCAGATTCCAGGGCGCGATCCACCGCGCCGCAAGCAGCTGCTCTAGCCCGGCCAACAACACGACCACCGAGCTCAGCGCCGGCTTTTTCCTCGGCCAGGTCAACAACACGTCGATGAGCATCGACACGTCAGACGCGCTGGGCGTCATGTGCAACTATTCCGGGACGTTATCGCAAGCCGGACAGATGGGTTCGATCTCCGGGGCCTACAGCTGCAATACCGGCGACAGCGGTAGCTTCAACGTGTTCGAGCTGCAGGTCAATATTTCCGGAATCACCGGCCGCTTTGCGCAAACGAGCGACCTGACCGCCTGCGTCAGCAATGGATGGTTCGGGGCGATGCGAAATGCGCCGTGAAGCGGTGCGCGGCTAGCGATCGCGCCGGATCAGCGCGAAGCTGGCCGCGGTCATCGCGATGAAGAACACCAGCGTCCAGCCTGCGATCGAGAGGTGCAGGAACTCCCAGCTCTTTTCCGCGCATTCTCCGCTGCCTTCCAAGACCTTGCGCAGCACGTCGGTGAAGGGCAGCGTGTCGAGCATGTAGTCGAGTCCCATCCCGCAAGCGGGTACCTGATCCTTGGGCAGCGACTGCAGCCAGACCTGTCGCGCGGCGAAGGCGGCGCCTGCGCCGCCGATGATCAACTGCAGCAGCGCGTAGCCGGTCGCGCCGGCGCGGCCGGGATTGTGGAACGCGGCGACCAGGAATACGACGCCCATGCCGATCACGCAGATGCGCTGGAAAATGCACAGCGGGCACGGCTCGAGGCCGACGACGTACTGCAGATAGAGCGCGTAGGCCATCAGCCCCGCGCAGACGGCAAAGCCGAGCAGGTAGGCCAGCCGGCGCGGCGGCAACACCAACAGCGCGAGCGAGGTCACGCCGACCGCGATGATGGCGATGTTGTAGACGGTCAGCGGCGCGTCGGGTCCTGCCGCCTGTCGAACATACTCCTGTCCGACCAGCGCGCAGCAGAGCAGCAGTCCGACCCACGGCCACGGCAATGCAGGGTAATTCGCGGTCTTCATCCGAAGCGATCTTCCTCGCCGATGTGGATCGCAATGACGCCCGGTCAGGCTTGCGCCCGGGCCAAAGCCTGGTCGATGTCCCAGAGAATATCATCGAGCGTTTCCAGTCCGACCGACAGGCGGATCATCTCGGGCAGAACGCCGGCGGCGCGCTGCTCGGCGTCGTCGAGCTGGCGATGCGTCGTCGACGCCGGATGGATGACCAGCGTCTTGGCGTCCCCGACATTGGCCAGATGCGACATCATCCTCGCGGCCTCGATGAATCGTTCGCCTGCGGCCGCGCCGCCGCGCGCGCCGGCGTTCAGACCGAACGTGAGGATGCCGCCGGCGCCGCGCGGCAGATAGCGCTGAGCGAGCTCCCGGGTCGCGCTCTGCGGCAAGCCCGGATAGTTGACCCAGGCGACCGCCGGATGCTGCGACAGGTGCTGCGCGACCGCCAGCGCCGACTCGCAATGGCGCGGCATGCGCAGATGCAAGGTCTCGATCCCCTGCAGCAGCAGGAACGCGCTGAACGGCGACAGCGTGGGTCCCAAGGTGCGCATCGTTTCCATGCGCGCCTTCATCGTGAATCCGAAGTCACCGAAAGTCTCGTGAAAAATCACGCCGTGGTACCCGCGCGACGGGGTCGTCATCTGCGGAAACTTGCCGTTGCCCCAGTCGAACTTGCCGGATTCGACCAGGACGCCTCCCATCGTCGTGCCATGGCCGCCCAGATACTTAGTGACCGAGTGAATGACGATGTCGGCGCCATGCTCAATCGGCCGGCACAGATAGGGCGAGGCAAGCGTGTTGTCGATCACCAGCGGGACGCCGGCCTCGTGCGCAATGGCGGCGACCGCGGCGATGTCGAGGACATTGAGCTGCGGATTGCCGATCGTCTCGGCGTAGATGCATTTGGTGTTCGGCCGGATCGCGCGACGAAACGCCTGCGGATCGTCGGCGTCGACGAAGCTGGTGTCGATGCCGAATTGCGCAAACGTCACCGCGAACTGCGAGTAGGTGCCGCCGTAGAGCGTGCGCGCGGCGACGATGTGGTCGCCGTTCTGCGCCAGCGTCAGCAGGGCGAGCATCTGAGCGGCCATGCCGGTCGCCGCGGCAAGGCCGGCGCGGCCGCCTTCGAGCGCGGCGACCCGCTCCTCCAGCGCGGCGACCGTCGGATTCGAGATGCGCGAATAGACGTTGCCGAACGTCTGCAGGTTGAACAGGCTCGCCGCGTGATCGGCGCTGTCGAAGACGAAAGACGTCGTCTGGTAGATCGGCAGCGCCCGTGCGCCGGTTGCCGCGTCCGGAATATGTCCGGCGTGCAGGCAAAGCGTTTCAAAGCCGAATTCGTGGTCAGCCATCGGAACCGTCAAGGCGTGGCGCTCGCGGGCAATCCACATGGCGCGAGCCGCACACCGTGGTCATACCGGGTCGCCGCGGCTTCTCATCCGGGCCGTCGGGCCGAGACGATGCCGGTGTTGACGCCGGCCCAGTTGAGGCCACCGAGGATTCGGGCGTGCTCGATTTTCACGCAGCGGTTCATCACCACATCGAGCCCGGCGTCGAGTGCGATTTTCGCCGCCTGGTCGTTGCGGATGCCAAGCTGCATCCACAGCACCTTGGCGCCGATAGCGACCGCATCGCGGGCTATCGGCGGAATCTCTCCAGGCTTGCGAAAGCAGTCGACGATGTCGATCTTGTGCGGAATGTCGCGCAGCGTCGGATAGCATTTCTGGCCGAGCACTTCCGCGTAACTCGGATTGACCGGAACGATGCGGTAACCGTGATCCTGCATGTATTTGGCCGCAAAAAAACTCGGGCGGTACCAGTTGCCGGACAGGCCGATCACAGCGATGGTGCGCGATTGCAGCAGGATGCGACGCAGTCCGGCGACGTCGTCGACCAGCGCCATCGGAGGCTTACCTCGCGCGTCCCGCGCCCGGCGCCGGGCCGAGACTATCGGTGCACGCGCTGGAGTTGCCGACGACGTAGAATCCGGGCGGCATGGCGATTGGCGGGCGGGCGTCGCGGTGGCTTTGGCGCCGCAAGTTAGCAGCCGGCGGCGGAACAGGATGACATTTTAATGCATATCCGCGCCGGAACCGCGTCGGTCGATTGCGCTGTAAGGTGGATGCCGCCGGCGTCGACCAAGGAGCGCGGAAACCTTTGGCATGGAAAAGCCGTCCAAAGGCGCGACAGCAGGAGGTCTTACGATGAAACGAAGGCACTTATTGGCATCGCTCGCTGTGTGGCCGCTGGCCGCGGCGGGCCTCGGCAGGGCAATGGCGGCCGCGGGAACGGCCGGGGGCCGCTCGATCGCGCGGATACAGCAGGACTGGCGGCAGTTTCTGGCCAAGGGCGCCGACATCGCGGAATCGACGGCGCCGCTCAAGAAAAGCGAAGCCGAATGGAAAAGCTCGCTGCCCGAGCAGCAGTTCTACGTGCTGCGCAAGGAAGGCACCGAGCGTCCCTTCACCAGCCCGCTGAACGATGAAAAGCGCCGCGGCCTTTTCGTCTGCGCCGGTTGCGGCTTGCCGCATTTCACGTCGGAAATGAAGTTCGACAGCGGCACCGGCTGGCCGAGCTTTTTCACCAGCATCCCCGGACATCTGGCGACCCGGCAGGATTACCTGTTGATCGTACCGCGCCCCGAATACCACTGCGTTCGCTGCGGCGGCCACCAAGGTCACGTGTTCGACGATGGCCCGCCGCCGACCGGTCAGCGCTGGTGCAACAACGGCGTCGCGCAGCGCTTTATTCCGGCGACCGGCAAGGCATAGCGGGCCCGCAGGCAGCGGCGCCGAGCCGGGCCAGCCCCGGCCGCGACTTCGTTCCTGCCTTTTTCTGTTCTTCGAGCTCGGTCCGCAACTGACGCAGCCGGGTTTCGACGACTGACGACTGGAAGAAGTCGGCGTCGCGCGCCTTGGTCGCCAGCTCGAACTGGACAATCGCGCCTTGCAGGTTGCCCAGCCACGCGTAGTACTCAGCCTGATGCTGATGCTCGAGCATCGGCTTGCCCAGCGCTGCGTAGATGCGGGCGGCGGTCTGGTGCAGCTGTCCGTCGGACGGATAACGGACGAGCTGCTGGGACACGAACGTGGCGGCCTTCGCCGCCTGATCGTGCTTCAGAAGCGCCTCCGGATAGTCGTAGATCAGCTGCTTTTTCTCCGGATAGCGGGCAAGTGCGGTCTCGTAGCGGCCGATCGCCTGGGCCAGCTGTCCTGATTGCATCAACACCTGGCCCGCCATCGCGTCCATCATCGGATGCGGTGGCGAGAGCTTTTCCAGTGCGGCGAGCTCGGCCTGCGCGCGCTTGAAATTCTGCGCGCGCAGCAGCGATGCGACCAGGCCGTAGTGCGCCGCGATCTCGTTGTTGTATTTTTTCTCGGCGAGCGCGTCGTCGAAGAAAAAGACCGCGTCGCGCGGCGTGCCTTCGTAGCTCTTCAGCAGCGCGCGAACCATGTGGAAGTCGAGTGAATCGGGAACTTGCCGGAACGGCTTGGTGAAAGCCCGCGCCTGCGCTTCGGAAATACGCTGGTAGGTCTCAGGGTGGTCACGCAGGTAGGACGGCGAATCGCCTTCGAACCATGTCGCCGCCCGTTGCAATCTTCCGAAAAAGGTCGCCATCGCGCTCGGATCGAAGCCCGCAGCGTAGGTCCGTTCGAACCCCAGGCGATCGGCTTCCTCCTCGTTCTGCCGCGTAAAATTGATCTGGCTCTGGATCGCCAGGCCTTGCGCGCCCGCAATCGCGGCCTGGGTCATGTCGCCGCTGGAAGAGGAGTGTGACTGGGATGCGAGGACCGCGGCCACCAGCGCGGCGATCGTCAGCAGGACGGCGTCGCGCTGGTTGCCGATGCTGCGCGCGATATGGTGCTGCGTGACGTGCGTGATTTCGTGGCCGAGTACCGATGCCAGCTCGGATTCGCTCTGCGCGAGCAGGATGAGCCCCGTGTGAACGGCGACGAAGCCGCCGGGGAGCGCGAAGGCGTTGATCGCCGGATCGGCGATCCCGAAGAACTCGAAGTCGAACGGTGCCCCGGGGATCGCGCCGACCAGCCGATTGCCCAGCTCGTTCAAATACCCGTTGACCTCGGGATCGTTCAGATAGGCGCCGGAGCCGCGGATCTCGCGCATCACGTTCTCGCCGAGTTTGCGCTCCTGCGGCGCGGACATCGCGACCAGCGACGGATCGCCCAGCTCGGGCAAATTCTGTTGCGCTGCCGCGATCGGCGACACGATCAGCATCGCAGCCATCACCAGCGCGGCGCCGCGCTGCGAGGCGTGAATGGCGAGCTGGGTCATGGGTGCTATGATTGCCGCGGATCGCGCAAAGTTTCAGGAGCAGGCCGATGGCGGGGACCAGAGCGCAGTTTACCCATTTTGACGCCGCGGGTCAGGCGCAAATGGTCGATGTCGGCGACAAGCTTGTAAGCAAGCGTGTCGCTCGCGCCGGGGGCCGGATCCTGATGCTGCCTGAAACGCTGGCGCTGATTCGCGAGGGGAAGGCAAGCAAAGGCGACGTTCTCGGCGTCGCCCGAATCGCCGCGATACAGGCCGCCAAGCGCACCTCCGAGCTGATACCGCTCGCGCACCCGTTGCCGCTGACGCACGTCGCCGTCGAATTCAGGCTCGGCGCGGACGCGGTGGCGATCGAAGTGACCGCGGAAACACTCGATCGCACCGGTGTCGAGATGGAAGCGCTGACCGCAGCCAGCGTCGGGCTCTTAACCGTCTACGACATGTGCAAGGCGGTCGACCGCGGCATGAGGATCGAAGGCATACATCTGGTCGAAAAGTCGGGCGGCAGATCGGGCCATTTCAAGGCAACGCAGGGGTCAGGTTAACTTTCACAACGGTCATGCCGCG
Organism: Casimicrobiaceae bacterium; assembly: GCA_035996965.1. Classification (GTDB taxonomy): domain Bacteria; phylum Pseudomonadota; class Gammaproteobacteria; order Burkholderiales; family Casimicrobiaceae; genus PALSA-1003. The sequence continues at coordinate 9,096 of DASYJB010000151.1, forward strand.
ACAGGCGGGACCATGGGTGAAAGTTAACCTGACCCCGCCGGAATCACCAGTTCCACATCGAGCCGTCTTCGAGCCGGTTAACCGGCAGCGAGCTCGCCTTGTACGGATAGTTCGCGGCGAGTTTCTCGTCGAGGTCGACGCCGTGCCCGGGCGCGTCGCCCGGATGCAGGTATCCGTCACGGAACGAGTAGGCGTGCGGGAACACTGCATCGGTCTCCGGCGTATGCCGCATGTATTCCTGAATGCCGAAGTTGTGCACCCAAAGGTCGAAGTTCAGCGCTGCGCCCATGCATACTGGCGACAGGTCGGTCGCGCCATGCGAGCCGGTGCGAACCTGATAGAGCTCGGCCAGCGCTGCGATGCGGCGCAGGTGCGTGATGCCGCCCGCATGCACGACCGTCGTCCGGATGAAATCGATCAGCTGCTCGGTGATCAGCGTCTGGCAGTCGTAGATCGTATTGAAGATTTCGCCAACCGCGATCGGCGTCACCGTGTGCTGCCGGATCAAGCGGAATCCTTCCTGGTTTTCCGCCGGCGTCGGATCCTCCATCCAGAACAGCCGGTAGGGCTCGAGCGATTTTCCCAGCCGTGCCGCCTCGATCGGCGTCAAGCGGTGATGGACGTCGTGGAGAATATGGTGCTCGAAGCCGAAGCGAGCGCGGATGGCCTCGAACAACCGCGGCGCATGGTCCAGATACCTCGCGGTCGACCAGACGTTCTCCGACGGCAGCGCGGCATCCGCCGGCTCGTAGTACATCCGGTCTTTCGACACGCCGTAGGTGGAGGCCAGCCCAGGGACGCCGGACTGCGCGCGGATCGCCTTGTAGCCCATGTCGATGTAGCGCGCCACTTCGTCGAGCGTCTCGGCGACGTCCCTGCCGTTGGCGTGCCCGTAGACCATGACGCCGTCGCGGCTCCTGCCGCCCAGCAGCTGATAGATCGGAAGCCCGGCGACCTTGCCCTTGATGTCCCAGAGCGCGGTGTCGACGGCGGCGATCGCGCTCATCGTCACCGGCCCGCGACGCCAGTACGCGCCGCGGTACAGGTATTGCCAGATGTCCTCGATTTGCGCCGGGTCGCGGCCAAGCAGCGTCGGGATCACGTGGTCGGTCAGGTACGACGCGACCGCCAGCTCGCGGCCGTTCAAGGTCGCATCGCCGACACCATGCGCACCCTCGTCGGTTTCTATTTTGAGCGTGACGAAATTGCGGCCCGGCGAGCAGACGATGACGCGGCAGTCGGTTATTTTCATGGGTGGCTATCGGCGAAAGTGGGTTTCGGGCCGTCGGCGCGGCAGCGCGTTCGCCATTTGCGCTTCGAGCCGGCTTGCCTTTAGCATCGCGCGTTGGCTGGCGCGCGCCGTTGGTTGGCGTGTGGTCTGGTGGTTCGACCACTTGACCACAGTATAGCCGCGGACTAAGATGCCGTCGAGCGTGCCGCCGCGAAATCCCTTCGCGACTTGCACGAGGGTAGCGCGGTGCCATCCTCGGGTGGGTGGCAGGCCGCAGACACGGAGGCCGGATTCATCCGGCCGCCACCGGAGGCGAACGAAAGATTGGCCCCGGCTTGCCGTTGACTGGAGGAGCAGCTTTTGCCGTTGCAGGCCGTCGAACCCCGTCGTCTATACCGACAGATTGCCGAGCAGATCGCTCAGCTGATCGCGAGCGGCGAGTTTCTGCCGGGATCGCGGCTGCCCGCCGAGCGCGAGCTCGCCGCATCGCTCGGCGTGAGCCGCGCATCGGTGCGCGAAGCGATCATCTCTCTGGAGATCGGCGGCCTGGTCGAGGTGCGCGTCGGCACCGGCATTTTCGTCGCGGCGACGGCCGTGCCGCGCGAGTCGGCGGCCGATGAAGGCCCCGGACCGTTCGAGCTGCTCGACGCGCGCAAGCTGGTCGAGGGGGAGATCGCGGCACTGGCCGCGGTCAGCGGCCAGCCATCGGACATCGACGCATTGCGGCAAAGCGTGCGCGCGATGGAAGCCGGCATCCGGGATTTCGCGCTGCGCGAAGCAATCGACCGCGAGTTTCATCTGCTGATCGCGAAGGCGACCGGCAACGGCTCGCTGGAGCTCGTCGTCGCCGGACTGTGGGACCAGCGCGCCGAGCTCTGGGGGCGCATGCAGCAGCATTTTCACACCCCCGAACTCGCGCTCAAAACCATCGAGGACCATGATGCGATCGTCGGTGCGATCGCTTCCCGCGACGCCGAAGGCGCGCGCGCAGCGATGCATCGGCACCTGGCGCGCGTGGCGCGCGAATTCCAGCGCGGTGTCGACGGCAGCAGGCGCGTCACGACGCCGCGCAAGCCGGCGCGGCCGCGAGCCGCAGCCAAGCCCCGGCAGGCGAGAGCACGCCCATGAAGCGTCCAAAGCTCGCAGCCGCAAGATTCCGCAAACGCAGTCCGCCAGCCCTGGCTTAAGTCGTCATCAACAACGGAGGAGTCACATGAATAACCGTCTTTCCCGCTTCGAGCCGGCACGTCGCAGCGCGCTGCAAGTCGCCCTTGCCGGGCTTTGCGCCGTCGCTGCGGTCGCCATCGGCGTCCCGGCAGGCGCGCAGGTACCGGCGATGCCCAAGAGTCCGGTGACGATCAACATCGTCGACGTCGCGGGAAATCTCGCCCTGACGCAAAGCGCGATCGAGCTCTATCAGCAAAACCACCCGCAGCTGGTCAGCAAGATCAATTTCACCAAGGCTCCGGCCCCCGAGCTTCCGGGCAAGCTGAAGGCAATGCAGGATGCCGGCCGCAGCGACATCGACCTGGTGATGACCGGGACCGACTTCCTGGCCGCCGGCATCGAGCAGGGCGTGTTGACCAAGCTGCTTCCGACCTATTCGGCCAGGTTCCCGAATCTGGTGGCGAACTATCAGCCGGCGGCGGCAAAAATGCAGGAGCTCACGCAGGACTATGGCGTCGCCGTGGTGTTCATGCCTGCCGGTCCGCTGGTCGAGTACAACCCGGACAAGGTCAAGCAGGCGCCGACGACGCCGGCCGAATTGCTGGCGTGGTGCAAAGCGAATCCGAACCGACTGATCTACGCGCGTCCGGCCAACTCCGGTCCCGGTCGCACGTTCATCATGGGCCTCCCGTACATCCTGGGCGACAGCAATCCGAAGGACCCAGTCAAGGGATGGGACAAGACCTGGGCCTACCTGAAGGAACTCAATTCCTGCATCGAATACTATCCGACCGGCACCGGCGCGGTGATGAAGGAGCTCGGCGAAGGCTCGCGTGATATCACGCTGACGATGACCGGTTGGGACTTGAATCCGCGCATTCTCGGCATCGTGCCGAAGAACTACAAGGTGACGCCGTTCAAAGGCATGACCTGGGTCAACGACGCGCATTTCATGGTCATCCCGAAGGGCGTGGCACCGGAGAAGGTCGCGGTCGTGCTCGATCTGATGGCGTTTCTGCTGACACCCCAGGCTCAGGCCTACACCTATGACAAGGGCTATTTCTATCCGGGTCCGGCGGTGAAGGATGTGCCTTTGTCGATGGCGCCGAAGGAAAGCCAGGACCTGATCAAGGAGTACGGCCGTCCCGAGTACGAAGGCTGGTTGAAGGAATTTCCGCACACGCAATCGCTACCGCCCCAGGCGCAGGTCGAAGCGTTCCGCATCTGGGATCAGCAGGTGGGCGCGCAAAAGACCAAGTAAGGCATCGATCCAAAAGAGCGGCCCGTCGCTTTGGACGGGCCGCGATTGGAAGACGAACGCGTCTGACAGCGTTATCGCGGATGATTCGCAGCGAAACAAGGGGAAGCATTTTGAGAATCCATCGGGCAGGAAATCCAGAAAACGTCGCGCTGTGCGCCAGCGGTGGCCTCAGGCAGTTCGTCCTTTGCGCCTTCGTTACGCTATCGGCCGGAATCTCAGCGACGGCGTTGGCTCAGGCGCCGCAGCTTCCGAAGAGTCCGATCACGATCAACGTCGTCGACGTCGCCGGCGATCTCGCGCTGACGCAAGGCGCGATCGAGGCCTATCAGGCCAAGCATCCGAACCTGGTTGCCAAGGTCAATTTCACCAAGGCACCCGCGCCCGAGCTCCCGGCCAAGCTGCAGGCGATGCAGGCGGCCGGCCGCAGCGACATCGACCTGGTGCTGACCGGCGTCGTCGCGCTGTCCGCCGGTATCGACCAGGGTCTCTGGGTGAAGGTGTTGCCCGATCAGGCGGCGAGCTTCCCCGGCGTACTCGACAACTATCTGCCGGCGGCGCGCAAGATGCAGGACCTCGCGCAGGGCCAGGCGCTGGTCGTCACGTTCATGCCCGCGGGTCCGCTGCTCGAATACAACCCGGACAAGGTCAAGCAGGTGCCGACGACGCCGGCCGAATTGCTCGCGTGGTGCAAGGCGAATCCGAATCGCTTCGGCTACGCGCGCCCGGCGAATTCAGGCCCGGGATTCACCTTCCTGATGGGATTGCCTTATCTGCTCGGCGACAAGGATCCGCGCGACCCGGTCAAGGGCTGGGACAAGACCTGGGCGTTTCTGAAGGAGCTGGACTCCTGCATCGAGTACTACACGACCGGCACCGGGGCGATGATGAAGGAGCTTGGCGAAGGCTCGCGCGACATGACAGTCACGATGACCGGCTGGGACTTGAACCCGCGCATTCTCGGCATCGTGCCGAAGAGCTATAAGGTGACGCCGTTCAAGAACATGACCTGGGTCAACGACGCGCACTACATGGCGGTGCCCAAGGGCGTGCCGCCGGAAAAGCTGGCGGTCGTGCTGGACCTGATGGCGTACCTGCTGACGCCGGAAGCGCAGGCGCTGACCTACGACAAGGGCTACTTCTACCCGGGGCCATCGGTGAAGAACGTGACGCTGTCGATGGCGCCGAAGGAAAGCCAGGACGCGATCCGCGAGTTCGGCCGTCCCGAATACGAAGGCTGGCTCGCCCAGTATCCGCACGTGCCGACTCTGGAAGCCAAGGCCGTCGTCGAAGCATTTCGGCGCTGGGACAGCGAAGTCGGCGCCAAAAAAACCAAGTGACGCAACGGTCCAGGACGCGCATTGTCGCGGTGGCGGGAGGGCGATGAAACACGATTTCTCCGAGCTGAGACTCGATCACGTCACGCGCCGCTTCGCCGGCGCCGGAGGCAAGGCCTTCAATGCGCTGGACGAGCTGACCTTGACCGTCAAGCGCGGGGAATTCATCGCGCTCTTGGGGCCGTCGGGTTGCGGCAAGTCGACCGCACTCAACTGTATCGCCGGGCTGCTGACCCTTTCGGGCGGCAGCATCTGGCTCGATCAGACCCGCATCGATACCCTGCCGCCGGAAAGGCGCGGCTTCGGGATGGTGTTCCAGAATTACGCGCTGTTTCCGCACATGAGCGTCGCGAAGAACGTCGGCTTCGGCTTGCGCATGCGCGGCATCACCGGCGCGGATGCCGATGCGAAGGTCGCGCATGCGATGAAGCTGGTGCAGCTGATCGGGCAGGAGCACAAGCTCCCCGGCCAGCTCTCCGGCGGTCAACAGCAGAGGGTGGCGATCGCGCGCGCGATTGTCATCGAGCCCCCGCTGATCCTGATGGACGAGCCGCTGTCGAACCTCGATGCGAAACTCCGTATCGAGACCCGCGCCGAAATACGCCGCATCCACCGCGAGCTCGACCGGGCGACGATCTACGTCACGCACGACCAGGACGAGGCCTTGTCGCTGGCCGACCGCATCGTCGTGATGAAGGACGGCGTCGTGCAGCAGATCGCCGCGCCGAAGGAAGTCTACGAGCAGCCGTCGAACCTGCACGTCGCGCGCTTCATGGGCTACCGCAATGTGCTCGAGCTCGACGTCGCGCGCGAGGAGGGCGGCCGCGTCGCGCTGACCGGCCCCGACATCGCGCTGACCGGTGTGCGCAAGCAGCCGCTCAAAGGCGTTCGCGCCGCGGTCGCGATCCGTCCGGACGACATCGTCGTCGGGGGCGACACCGGCGACGTCAACATCGTCGTCGCCAAAGTCGAGAACGTCGAGTACGGCGGGCGCGATTCGCTGCTCGACGTCGTCACGCCGTCGGGCACGCTGCTGCATGTCCGCGGGCCGGTCACGACCGCGCGGGGCGACAGCGTCCGCGTGCATGTGCCGGTCGAGCGCGCGCTCGTCTATCCGCTCGATTGACGAAAGCTTTCCGGCGATGACGACCGCTACCCCAGCCGCCGCGCGCGCGCCGTTCGACCGGACACTGCTGCTGGTGATGCCGGCGGCGGCGTTCATGCTGCTGCTATTCATCTATCCGTTCATCTACGGCCTGCTGCTGTCGTTCAATCCGAAGAACGGCGGAACGCTGGCCAATTACACGCATTTCTTCACCACCGACAACCTCTGGCCGACGATCTGGACGACGCTGAAGCTCGCGCTGCCGGCGACCTTGATCAACGTCGGGTTCGCGCTGCCGATCGCCTACAAGATGCGCAACAAGTCGCGCTACCAGCGGTGGGTGACGACGATACTGGTGGTGCCGATCACCTTGGGCACCGTGCTGATCGCCGAAGGCATGCTGATCTATTTCGGGCCGAAGGGCTGGCTGTCGCAATTCCTCCAGCTGGTCCATCTGTACACCGGGCCGATCCGGCTGACGCACAATTTCTGGGGGGTGCTGATCTCGCTGGTGATCTCCGGATTCCCGTTCGCGTTCCTGTTGATCCTGTCGTACATCACCGGCATCGATCCGGTGCTGGCGCGCGCGGCCTCGACGCTGGGCGCCGGTCCGAAGGCGCAATTCCGCCACATCTATCTGCCGCTGCTGGCGCCCGGGCTCGCGATGTGCTTCTGCCTCGCCTTCGTGCAAGCGTACTCGGTGTTTCCGTCCGCCGTATTGCTGGGATCGCCGGCGGGTCCGACGCGGGTCATTTCGATTGCCGCCTACGAGGCTGCGTTCGAGCAATACGACTATTCGCTGGCCTCGGCGATCGCGATGATCATGGGCTTCGTGCAGCTGATCATCGTCGCCGCGGTGCTGGGGTTGCGCAATCTGTGGTACCGCGGCCCGGTCAGCGGAGGCAAGGGCTGATGGGGGCGACAGTGAAACCGGTGAACACCGTGGGCTCGTGGTTCGATCGCGCCTGGCGCTGGCTGTTGCTCGGCACGATGACGCTGTTCGTCGTCAACATCGGCCTGATTATCGCGGCGGTGGCCACCAGCTCGTTCGCACGGCGCTGGCTCGGCACCTGGCTGCCCGACGGCTGGACGACCAACTGGTACACCGAGGCATGGCGGGAGTTCCAGCTCGGCGGCGTATTGTGGGTGACGATCGAGGTCGTCTTTGCTGTCGTATTCCTCGCTCTGCTGATCGGCGTTCCGGCGGCCTACACGCTGGCGCGGCGCGACTTCCTCGGCAAGCGGCTGTTGATGCTGCTCTTCCTGCTGCCGCTGATGGTGCCGCCGATCACCTACGGCATACCGATGGCGACGGTGCTCTACAAGCTGCAGCTCGCCGGCACGATCTATGGCGTGATCCTCGCCAACCTGGTTCCTGCCGCGCCGTTCGTCATCCTGGTCATGACGCCGTTCATCGAACAGATCGATCCCAACCTAGAGTCGGCGGCACGCGTTTTCGGCGCCAGCACGGCGCGGATGTTCTGGCACGTTCTGGTGCCGCTGCTCGCACCTGGCATCCTCGCCGCATCGCTGCTGGTGCTGGTGCGCACGATCGCTTTGTTCGAGCTCACGTTTCTTACCGCGGGACCGGACTCGCAGACGCTCGTCGTCGCGCTTTACTACGCGGTGTTCGCCGCCGGCGTGCGCGCGCCGCAGTCGGTGGACGCGATGGCGATGGTCTATATGCTGGTGACGCTGACCTTGCTGTTGATCGCGCTTCGCTACGTCAATCCGACGCAACTCGTGTCCCGGGTGAAAGAGCATCCGCAGCCCGCCGCGTGAGCCTGCGGTGCGGCTCGACCTCTCCACGCTCGACAATCTGCCTGCGGCGGTCGACACGCCGAAATACGATCCGCGTCTGATCGGGATCGGCATCGTCCACCTGGGCATAGGTGCGTTCCACCGCGCGCAAACCGCGATTTTCAGCGACGACGCCATGGCGATCGAGCGCGCCGACTGGGGCATCTGCGGCGTCAGCCTGCGCTCGGCCGACGTGCGCGACCGGCTGGTGCCGCAGGACGGGCTGTATACGGCGGTGGAAAAGAGTCCGGCCGGCACGAGGCGCCGCGTCATCGGCAGCGTGCGCGAGGTCCTGTTTCTCGGAGACCAGCGCGACGCGATCCGTACGCGGCTGATCGAGGCGGAGACCCGGATCGTCTCGCTGACGATCACCGAAAAGGGCTACTGCCACGATCCGGCGACCGGCGCGCTCAATCCCGCGCATCCGGACATCGCGCACGATCTCGCCCATCCGGACCAGCCGAAGAGCGCGATCGGATTGATCGCCGGAGCGCTGGATGCACGCAGGCTCTCGCACGGTCGCGCCTTTACCGTGCTTTGCTGCGACAACCTGCCGCACAACGGCGCGCTGGTGCGCGGGCTCGTTCTCGCCTTCGCGGAAATGCGCGACCCGGCGCTGGCGCGCTGGATCGCCGAACAGGCCAGCTTTCCGTCGACGATGGTCGATCGAATCGTGCCGGCGACGACCGAATCGGACATCGCGGATAACGACGCGGCGCTGGGCTTGCACGACGCCGCGCCGGTGGTCCATGAGCCGTTCAAGCAATGGGCGATCGAGGACAATTTCGTCGACGGCCGTCCGGCGTGGGACCGGGTCGGCGCCGAGCTCGTCGCCGACGTCGCGCCTTACGAAGCGATGAAGCTTCGTTTGCTCAATGGCAGTCATTCGGCGCTCGCGTACCTGGGTTTTCTCTCCGGCCGCGAATTCATCTACCAGGTCGTCGCGGACCCGGTCTTCGTCGCCTACATGCGGCGGATGATGGAGCGTGAAGTCGCCCCGAGTCTGGCGGTGCCGCAAGGCGTCGACCTTCGTTCATACCAGGACGCGCTGGTCCAGCGATTCAGGAACCCCGCGTTGCCGCATCGCACGCAGCAGATCGCGATGGATGGCTCGCAGAAGCTGCCGCAGCGGCTGCTGGACACCGTGCGCGACAATCTCGTGGCCGGGCGTCAGATCGACCTCATCGCGCTGGCGATTGCCGGCTGGATGCGTTACGTCGGCGGTATCGACGAACAGGGGCGCGAGATCGCCGTCGCCGATCCGCTGGCGGGCGAGTTCAAGCGCCTCGCGGCGAAGCATCGCGGCGATCCCACGGCGTGGGTCCGCGCGCTGCTCGGAATCCGCGCGGTGTTCGGCGACGACCTGCCGGCCGACGAGCGCCTGACCGCACAGCTCATCCGCTGGCTCGATGCGCTCGTCGCCGACGGCGCACAGCGAACGGTCGCGGCGGCCGTCGCCCGCGGCTGATTGACGATCGCGGCGAACGAACGCATTCTTCGATTGGGCTAGACGATGATTCCCCTTACGCTGCATCCCGATCGCCTGTTCTCGCCGGAGCCGCGGCAGCGCGATCTCGCCCGCGCGATCTATGCGACCGTCAAGGATCTTCCGATCATCAGCCCGCACGGCCACACCGACCCGCAGTGGTTTGCGGACAACGAGCCGTTCAGCGATGCGTCGGCGCTATTCATCACGCCCGACCACTATGTGTTCCGCATGCTCTACAGCCAGGGCATCGCGCTGGAGGATCTGGCGATTCCGCGGCGCGACGGCGGGCCGGTCGAATCCGACGCGCGCCGCATCTGGCGGACATTCGCCGCCCACTACCATCTGTTTCGCGGCACGCCGACCCGCATCTGGCTGGACCACGCGTTGCACCAGGTGTTCGGCATACGCGAGCGGCTGTCGCCGGAGTCCGCCGACCGCCTGTTCGACTCGATCAACGCCAGCCTCGCCAAGCCCGAATTCCGCCCGCGCGCGTTGTTCGAGCGATTCAACATCGAGGTGATCGCGACGACGGAGTCGCCGCTCGATCCCCTGGCGCACCATGCGAAGATTCGCGCCAGCGGATGGAAGGGACGGGTCGTCACCGCGTACCGCCCCGATCCGGTCGTCGATCCCGAGTTCGAGGGGTTCGCCGCCAACGTCGCGCGCCTGGGCGAGCTTGCCGGAGAAGACGCCGGCCGCTGGAACGGCTACCTCGCCGCTCACCGCAAGCGCCGCGCGTTCTTCAAGACGATGGGGGCGACGTCGACCGATCACGGACATCCGACCGCGCAGACCTCGGACTTGGCCGAAGGCGATTGCGAACGGCTGTTCCGGAAGGCGCTCGACGGCGCGACGACACCCGCCGAAGCCGAAGCGTTTCGTGGCCAGATGCTGACCGAAATGGCGAGGATGAGCGTCGACGACGGCCTGGTGATGCAGATCCATCCGGGATCGTTGCGCAACCACAATCCCTTTGTGTTCGCGCGCTTCGGCCGCGACAAAGGCGCCGACATCCCGACCCGCACCGATTATGTCCGGGCGCTCAAGCCGCTGCTCGATCGCTACGG
>DASYJB010000152.1:0-9295 GCA_035996965.1 Casimicrobiaceae bacterium
GTGGGCGCTGCAGATGAAGCTCACCGTGCAGCAGATGCTCGATATGCCGTTCTACCACCCTGTCATCGAGGAAGGCGTGCGCACGGCGCTGCGCGATGCGCGCTCGAAGCTCGCGGTTGCGCAGGCCGAGCGGCGCGCCGCGTAGCGACGTCACCCCGGCGCAGGCCGGGGCCTAGTCAGCGATACCGGCAAGCGCGACATCGCAGCTTGGATCCCGGCCTCCGCCGGGACGACAAATAGTATTGCTCGGCGCGGCTACAACCGATGTCCCTGGTCGCCGTCGCTGAAGCCGACGAGCTCTCCATCGACACCCCGGACCAACGCGAGCACCTTGAACAGCTCACCCATCTCGGCCGGCGACAGAAGCGTCTGCACCGCCGCCGCCTGGCGTAGATACGCCGACGTCTGCGGATCACCGCACGCAGCCAGCGCATCGAGAATGCCGCAATTGATCAGGAAGCGCGCCTGCGTCGCATAACCGCCGACCGTCATCCCGCCGGCGACGCCGGCGCGCGCGATGGCGCTGAAGTCGACATGCGCCGAAAGGTCGCACAGACCGGGCATGAACAGCGGATCGTGCACTGCGCGATGACGGTAATGCGCGACCAGCGTGCCGCTCGCGCGTTGCGGATGATAGTACTCGGCCGCCGGAAAGCCGTAGTCGATGATCAGCAGCACGCCGGCATCGCAACGCTCGGCCACGCTCCGGATCAACCCTTGCGCCGCTGGATTGATCTCGCTGACATAGTCGCCTTCGGGGGGAAACGCGGCTCTGGCGGCATCGCGCAACGCACCCGGCGTCAGCGGCTGGTCGGCGAGCGCAAGTCGGCCGCCGGCAAGACTGACGCCACGCTCGAACCACGCGCCGCGCTGCCGCGCGATCAGGTGGGGCGGCACGGCATCGAGCACCTCGTTGGCGATCATCAGTCCGCGCCAGCGTGCCGGAAGAATCTCGATCCAGTCGACACGCGGCAACAGCGCCGGCGCCCGCTCGCGCAAGCACTCGCGCTGCCGCGCCGCGAGATCGGCGCTTACTTCGAGCAGGCGATAACGCCCCGGCGCGCGGTCCTTCGCCGCCAGTGCATTCAGCAGATCGGCGGCGAGCCGACCGGTGCCCGGCCCCAGCTCGATCAAATCGCCGTCCGGCAGTCGGTCGATGACATCGGCGGCCGCCGTGGCCAGCGCGGCGCCGAACAGCGGTGTCAGTTCGGGTGCGGTGACGAAATCGCCGGCGGCGCCGAACTTGCGTGCGCCCGCCGAGTAATAACCGAGTCCCGGCGCATACAGCACCACGCCCATGTAGTCGGCGAACGAGATCCAGCCGCCGGCCTCGTCGATCGCCGCCGTAATGTGCGCCAAGACCTGCTCGCCGTGCACACGCGCCTCGAGCGAAGGCGGCGGCAATCCGGCAGTGTCATCGCCGTGTGGAGCGGTGGACATCGATGTGATAGATTGGGCGATTCGAGTCAGTGTAGCCGGAGCGCCGCGTGCAGGGCAAAGTGGTCTTGATCACGGGTGGTGCCAAACGCGTCGGCGCGGCGACTTGCCGGCGCCTGCATGCCGCCGGCGCCCAGCTGATGCTGCATTATCGCGAATCGGCCGGAGAAGCGCGGCTGCTGCAGGCCGAGCTGAACCACCAGCGGAAGGACTCGGTCGCGCTGATCCAGGCCGACCTGCTCGACCTCGGCAAGCTGCAGTCGCTGATCGACCAGACGTTGCAGACGTTCGGCAAGCTCGACGCGTTGATCAACAACGCATCGTCGTTCTTCCCGACCCCGGTCGGCGAGATCACCGGCGAGAACTGGGACGATCTGATCGGCACCAATCTGCGCGCCCCGCTTTTCATCGCGCAGGCCGCGGCGCCGGCGCTGAAGAAGACGCAAGGCGCGATCGTGAACATCACCGATATCCACGCCGAACGCCCGTTGAAGAACTACGTCGTCTACAGCGTCGCCAAGGCCGGACTGGTCGGATTGACGCGCTCGCTGGCGCGCGAGCTGGCGCCAGAAGTGCGCGTCAATGCCGTCGCGCCCGGCCCGATCCTGTGGCCCGACGACGAATCGTTCGACGAGCTATCGCGGCAGCGGATCATTTCGAACACGCCGCTCAAGCGCGAGGGCACGCCCGACGACATCGCCAAGGCCGTGCACTTCCTGTTGTTCGAGGCGACCTACGTCACCGGCGAGACGATCAACGTCGACGGCGGGAGGCACGTAGCGCTGTGAGCAGCGAGCCAGGTCCCGCTCGCGAAGCGAGTGGGGTGCGAGCGCCGGCGAATCAGCGCCGGCCGCCGAGCGGCAGCTATCCGCCTCGCGTACGTCGCCGACGAGGCGGCGCTTTAGCGGGTGGAGCCACAGGCGCCGACTGCTTTCGCCGCGCAGCAACCCGCAGCGCGAGCGCTTCCAGATAAGGATCGACGATGCCGTGCGTGATCAGCGACACACGCGCGCGCTCGAGATAATCGGCCGACGAGCCGAAAGCCCCTGCCGCGCGGGATAGAACCTCCGCCTGCCTCGCCAGCGCCAGCTTGCCCGCGTATTGCGGATGCCTGCGATCGACGACGAAGGCCAGCGCGGTCAGTGCATGCTTGCCGGCGCGCACGCGCAGCCACCGCGGACGATAGGCGCCGACGACCATCTCGCGCCGCCATAGAAGCGCAAGCTCCGCGTGTGCGCATTGCGCCGGCAGCCGATAGACGACGCCGTGGCATGTTCCGCCCTGATCGAGCCCCAGCACCAGTCCCGGCGTCTTGGTCGTGCCGCGCGATGCCAGCGACCACAGGCAAAAACGGCGATGCTTGCCGCGCAAGGTCGCCGGTCGCGCATCGGTGAACGGAAACAGCGGATTCCACAACAGCGAACCGTAGGCGAAGACCCACCAGTCCGCGTGCGCCGGCCGCCGCGCCAGCGCCGCGGCCAGCGATGCGGCGAGCGCGTCGTCGGAAAGTGCCCGATGCGAATCGAGCGCTTCGACATAGACGGCGCGCATGCGGCCTTCCTCGAGATCGCGGCGGGACAGCGTCATCGTCGTACGCCCGCGTCCCGGCTCAAACCAGGCCGTGAAAAGGCAGGTGCCGCTCGCACCACTTTCCAACCGCAACGAGCCTTTGGTCGCGCAGCGCCGGCGCGGCCAGCTGTATGCCCAGCGGCAGGCCGTTCGGTGCAAGCGCGATCGGCAGGCTCAGCGCAGGAAACCCTGCGAGCGACCATAGCGAGCAGCAGGCGGGATCGCCGGTCTGGGTCAGGTCTTGCGGCGCCGGGCCGGGTGCCGGCGGCGTCAGCACGGCGTCGAATCCGGCAAGCCAGTCGGTCAGTGCCGCGATGATCTCGGTGCGCCTCACCAGCGCGTCAGCGTAGACGATCTCGCCGATCGTGCGGCCTTCGTCCAGCGCCGCATTGAGCTTGACCGACATTCTGCCTCGGTCGCGATCCTGCAATGCTCCGAGCTCGCGCACCGCCTCGTGCAGCATGATCCGGCGCAACTGCGTCGGCGCGTCGCGGCAGATCGGCGGCAGTGGGAGCGTCGTGACGCGCGCGCCCGCATGGCGAAGCACATCCGCGGCAATGTCGAGCGCTTCGCGTTGCTCGCTGCTGATGGCCCCCCACGGAAACTCCGGCAGGCAGGCGAGCGTCGGCGGCACCTCCAACCAGTCATCGGCCGGCACGATCGCACCCTCGCCGGCGAGCGCGCCGGCGAGCAACGCGCAATCGGCGACCGTGCGCGCGAAAACGCCCAGCGTGTCCAAGGTCGGGCTGAAGCGATGGACACCGGCGAATGGCAGCAGGTCTTTCCCGGGCTTGAATCCAACGACGCCGCAGTATGCCGCCGGCCGGATCACCGACCCGTTGGTCTGCGTGCCTATTGCGGCGGGTACCTGGCCGAGCGCGACGGCCGCCGCCGACCCCGACGAGGAGCCGCCCGGTGTGCACGCCGCGTTCCACGGATTGCGCGTCTTGCCCGGCTGCATGAACGCGAACTCGGTCGTCACCGTCTTGCCCAGGACCATGCCGCCCGCACGGCCGAGGCGGGCGACGCATTCGGCGTCGTGCACAGGTATCGCACCGGCATAAATCGGCGAACCCATCTGCGTCGGCATACCGGCGGTCGCGACGACGTCCTTGACGCCGATCGGGACGCCTTCGAGCCTCGACCCGCCGCCCGACGTACGCCGCGCGTCCAGCGCCGTCGCTGCAGCGAGCGCGTGCTGGCGATCGAGCCAGGCCCATGCCTGGACGTTGGCGTCGGTGGCGTCGATGCGATCGAGCAGCGACTGCGTGAGTGCCGTGCAGGAAAGCGCACCGCTGGAGAGCGCGTCGATCGCTTCGACCAGCGTCAGCGCATACGGCTCGGGCGTCATGGTTTCACGCGCACGAGCTTGACCGGGCGCGGCGCGGCTTCGGCAGTGGCCGCGGCGGCCGGCAGGAAAATGGCCTGCAGGTCGTTGAGAAAACGCTGACCCAGCGGGGTCGGCGAGATGCGCTGGTGATCGCGCGTGATCAATCCGCGTTGCTCGGCCTCGTCCAACGCCTTTTGCACGAGCGTCATCGGGAACCCGGTGCGCTCGGCGAACAACGCGACCGGCACGCCCTCGGTCAGCCGCAGCGCATTGAGCATGAACTCGAAGCCTATCTCATTGCGCTCGACGGTTCGATCTTCGGCGAGCGGCGAGCCGCGCTCGGCTTCCTCGATATAGTGCTGCGGCTGCTTGTGCCGGACCTGCCGCACGACGCGCTGTTGAAACGACAGTTTCGAATGGGCGCCGGCGCCAATACCCAGATAATCGCCGAAGCGCCAGTAATTGACGTTATGCCGGCATTCGTGACCCGGCCTGGCGTAGGCCGACGTTTCGTAGTGCAGGTAGCCGGCGACGCCGAGTGTCTCCGCTATCGCATCCTCGATGTCCGCCGCCGTCTCGTCGTCCGGCAAGGCCGGCGGGTAGCGATGGAACAGCGTGTTCGGCTCGATCGTCAAATGGTAGAACGACAGGTGCGGCGGCGAAAAGCGCAAGGCCTCGTCGAGATCGCTCTGGGCGTCGGCCAGCGTCTGCCCGGGAAGCGCGTACATCAGGTCGAGATTGACGTTGCCGAAGATCTCGATCGCGGCCGCGGCGGCGGCGCGCGCTTCGTCGGCGTCGTGCACACGGCCGAGCGCGTTCAGGAATCTCGGCTCGAAGCTCTGCACGCCGAGCGATAGCCGGTTGATGCCTGCCGCCTTGAAACCGGCAAACCGCGCGCGCTCGAACGTGCCCGGATTGGCCTCGAGCGTGATTTCGGCATCCGGCGCCAGCGCGACCCGCGCGCGCACGCCGGCCAGTATCCGGTCGATCGATTCCGGAGCGAAGAGGCTCGGCGTGCCGCCGCCGAAAAAGACGGTGTGCACGCGGCGGCCCCAGATCGAAGGCAGCGCGAGCTCGAGGTCGGCGAGCAGCGCATCGACATAGCGTGCCTCGGGAATTTCGCCGCGCCGCTCGTGCGAATTGAAATCGCAGTACGGGCACTTCTTCAGGCACCAGGGAATGTGAACGTACAGCGCGAGCGGCGGCAGCGCGGCGAAGTGCGGCGTCTGCAGCGACAAGCTGGTGGCCGAGATCACGATGCCCTAGGCGTCGCTGCGCAGCCGATCGAGCAGCGAGCGCATCGCCTTGCCGCGATGCGACAGCTCGTTCTTCCGCGCCAGCGGCAGCTCCGCACCGGTCATGCCGGTGGCCGGGTCGAGAAAGTGCGGATCGTAGCCGAAGCCGCCGTTGCCGCGCGGCGAGTCGATGATCGTGCCGTCCCAGCGGCCGTCGACCAGCACCGGCTCGGGATCGTCGCCGTGACGCATCAGCGCGAGCATGCAGTAGTAGTGTGCGCGTCGGTCGGCGACACCGTCGAGATCGGCGATCAGCCGGGCGTTGTTGCGCCGGTCGGAGCGCGGCTCGCCGGCATAGCGCGCCGACTGGACGCCGGGCGCGCCGCGCAGGGCCACGACGCAGATGCCGGAATCGTCGGCGAGCGCGGGCAGCCCGGCGCGGCGGCTCGCATGGCGCGCCTTGGCCAGCGCGTTTTCGACGAAGCTCGCATGCGGCTCGTCGGCTTCGTCGATCCCGAGCTCGGCCTGCGGGATCGCCTCGATGCCCAGCGGCGCCAGCAGGCGCTTGAACTCGATCAGCTTGCCTGGATTGTTCGATGCGATGACCAGGCGCGGGAATTCGCTCACGTCTAACGGTCGGTCATCATCGCCGCTCGGCTTAACCGATGCCGAGCGAAGTCTTTTGCGTGGCGACCAGCGTGGCAACGCCGCCCTCACCCAGCGCGACCAGTGCCGCCATTTCCGCGCGCGAAAACGGCGCGCCCTCCGCCGTTCCCTGGATTTCGACAAAGCCGCCGGCGCCGGTCATCACGATGTTCATGTCGGTGTCGCAGCTTGAATCCTCGGCGTAGTCGAGATCGAGCATCGGCACGCCGGCGACGATGCCGACCGACACTGCGGCGACAAAATCCTTCAGCGGCGAACCGGTCAGCAGACCCTGCGCCTTGCACCACGATACGGCGTCGTATAGCGCGACGCAGGCGCCGGTGATCGATGCGCAGCGTGTGCCTCCGTCAGCCTGCAGCACGTCGCAATCGATGCGGATCGTGCGCTCGCCGAGCTGCGACAGGTCGGCGATGGCGCGAAGGCTGCGGCCGATCAGCCGCTGGATCTCCTGCGTGCGCCCCGACTGCTTGCCTTCGGCGGCCTCGCGCCGCGTGCGGGTGTTGGTCGCGCGCGGCAGCATGCCGTATTCCGCCGTCAGCCAGCCCTGCCCTTTGCCTTTGAGAAACTGCGGCACGGACTCTTCCACCGACGCCATGCAAAGCACCCGGGTCGCGCCGCATTCGATCAGCGCGGAGCCTTCGGCATGCCGGCTGTAGTGGCGCACGATCGACAAAGGGCGGAGCTCGTCGGCGCGGCGGCCTCCGGTGCGTATGGTCACAGCAACCTCATGACTTGAAAGGATTCGATTATAGCCGCGGCGCGCGTGCTGCCCGGTGCTAGAGGCTATGCCGCAGCTTCCACCAGGCCGCGGTTGCGGCGAGACCTTGGTCGACGGTAAATGGCGGCGCCCAGCGCGCAAGCTCACGGAAGCGCCCCGCATCGACTTCCAAGGTGCCGAGCAGGCGCGCAAGACTCGCGCGCTTGCCCAGAAGCATGCCGCCGGCGCGCATCATGAAGGCAGGCACATGGAACAGACGCGGCGCGACGTCGAGCTCGCGCGCGAGACGCAGCACCAGCTCGCTGGTCGATATGCTTTCGGCGTCGGCCACCGGAAGCGTCTCGCCGGCGAGCGCCGGCGTCGTTAACGCCGCCTCGATCGCGCTGACGGCGTTGCCGACGTAGAGCAAGGTGCGGCGATTGTCGATCCCGCCGAGAGGCAGCCGGCGCTCGGCAGCGACCGCGTCGAGGAGTCGTGCGAAGTTGCCCTTGACGCCGGGACCGTAGGTCAGCGGCAAGCGCAGCGCGACGCCTTCGATGGCTCCGCCGCGGCAGGCGTGCCAGAGCACGTGCTCGGCGCCGGCCTTGCTGTGCGCATACGCGTCCTGCGGCGCAGTCGGATCGCCGGCGCGAAACGGCTTGCCGGAAAGCGTGGCTTCACCGTAGACCTTGATCGTGCTCGCGAGGACGACGCGCCGCACGCCGGCTTGCAGGGCGGCATCGAGCAGACGGCGCGTCACATGCACGTTGGCGACGACGAACGGCGTCGGATCGCTCGCGTCGCGGGCGGTGGCAACGTGTGCGCGCCCGGCCAAATGGACGATCGCGCCGACGCCACGCAGCACCGATGTCCAGTCGGCGGCGGCAAAGTCGCCCAACGCGACGAGGTCGCGCGATGGCGTCCCACCCGGTGGAAGCGCGCGCACTGCGCCGATGTGCGGTACCTGCGCGGCAGCCAATCGTGCGCACAGCGCCCGGCCGATGAACCCATCGGCACCGGTGACCAGCAGCCGGCCCGGATAGGGAAATGACGGCGATGGTGCCGCGCTTACCACCAGCGCCAGCCGTTCTTGTTGAAAAAACGCACGGCGCTGCGAACGAAGTAGGCGATATGGCGCCAGCCCTTGCGTGCCGCGCCGCCGCCGTGATGAACGACGCATACGGTGGGCACGTACGCGCTCTGGGTGACGCGATTGAGCCGCACGCTCCAGTCAAAGTCTTCGAAGTAGAGGAAAAACGCCGGGTCGAAGCCGCCGGTGGCGTCGATCGCCTTGCGCCGCAGCAGCATGCACGAGCCGCTCATCACCGGCACCGGCGAGATGGTCTTGGTGCCAGCCCTTTGCATCACGTCGCGCATCTCATAGCGAGCGAGTCGCCGGCGAAACAGCGGCCGCAGCCATCTGGGCGCGAGTCCGCGCAACGCGAGATCGACCACACTCGGGTAACGCTTGCACAGATATTCGCGCTTTCCTTTCGCGTCGGTGACCGCGGGCGCGATGACGCCGACTTCAGGATTGGCCTCGAAATAGCGCAGCGCCTCCGGCAAGGCGTCGACGTCGAGCTCGACGTCCGGGTTGAGCACCAGATGGAAATGGGTGTTGCCGCCGTGCATGACCAGGTTGTGCGCCGCGCCGTAGCCGATGTTGGCATGGCCGTGCAGATAGCTCATCGTGAAGTCGGAATCGCGAAAATTCTCCTGCGCGAGCTTGATCACCATCGCGGCGATGTCGCGCTCCTCGCTGTTGTCGATCAGCGCGACGTTGGCCACGCGCAGCAGCCCCTGCTCGCGCGCCGCGCCCAGCGAGGCGGCGAGCGTGTGCAGCGTCCTGTCCAGCAGCCCGAGGTCAGGGCGATACGTGACGATGCTGATCGTCAGCGTCGAGGCAGCCACGTCGGGGGAGGGATTGAAACGATGGGTTAGAATCGTCGTCGATTGGCCCCGCGCCGTCAACCTCGCCTTTCGACTATTCCTCGCATGGATGCCACCGCACAACAAGCCAGACGCTTCCGCGCCGACGACTTGCGCGTCTTTGCGCGCGCGCTGCTCGATCGCGCGGGCGTGCGCGACGACATCGGGCGCGACGTCGCCGACATTCTTCTCGACGCCGATCTGCTCGGACACACGACGCATGGGCTTGCGCTGCTCGGACCGTATCTTGCCGAGATCGACAAGGGCGCAATGGCGAAATCCGGCGAGCCGAAGGTGCTCAACCGCCGTGCCGCGGCGGAAACGTGGGACGGGGCGCGTCTGCCGGGGCCGTGGCTCACGCTGCGCGGGATCGAACGCGCCTCGGCGATGGCGCGCGAGGCGGGCACCGGCACCGTCATCATCCGCCGCTCA
>DASYJB010000153.1:0-2566 GCA_035996965.1 Casimicrobiaceae bacterium
AAAGACGGCGCCGCGATGAACGCCGATCCGCACCGGGATCGGCAGCTCGTTCGAGACGATCTTGCGCAACGCGAGCAGCATCCGCTCCTCGTCGTTGCCGGTCGCTTTCGGCGCGCCGGCGGTCAGAATCAGCTTGCCCCCATCGGCATCGACGTCGGACGCGAGAAACGAAACGCCCTGTTCGTCCACGGCGGTCTCGACGACGCTCAACAGCCGGTGCAGCGCGTCGGCCGCGGCCGGTGCGCCGCGCTCCTCGATGAGCGCGTCGGTGCTCTCGAAGCGGATGAACGCGATCGTGACGGGCCGATGTTCGGGACTCCCTCCGCCGCCCAACACATGCGTGCGGATCGCCGGAGGAAGGCACTGCGCGACCAGCTCCGCGGACATCTGCGGGCGAGGCTTGCGCGATATTTTGTCGCCGTAACCGGGAGGCTCCTGCCGCAGCACCAAGCCGGGTCCCTTGGGCTGATCGGCGCAATCCGGTGGAAGCGATGCGGCCGTTTCCGCGCTGATCAGGATTTCGTCGGGTTCCGCGGCGTGCTGTATCGCGACCAGCCGGCTCCACGCCGGGCCCACCGGAAGGAACTCCAGATGCGCGCTGCCGACCGCGAAAAAGTGGAAGCGCCCCGAATGCACGCCTTGCGACATCCGCAGCGTCGCACTGACACCGGGAAGCTCGACTGCGCCGACCTCGCGCAGCACGTCGCGCATCAGCAGCGTGGAGCGGCATGCGCGCGATGCGTGACCATCGCCTTCGAACCACAGCAGCAGCGAGTCGCCGCCGAACTTGAGCAGGCTGCCGCCGCTGTCGTAGGCGACCGCGAGCATCAACTCGAAAATGTGTCCGATAAGCTCGGTGATCTGCTCGGCGCCTTCGCGGCCTTTGCGCGCCAACGCTTCGGACAGTTTGGTGAATCCCGAAATATCGACCAGCACTGCGCTGCCGTCGCCAGCCCAGCCCTTCGCCGCCGGATCGTCGACCAGATGCTGCTGCAGCATGCGTGCGACGTACAGATTGGCGCGGGCGGCGGCAGGCTGCGGTCCCGGAGCTGCGGGCTCGGGCGGCCGTTCTTCTGCGCCGGTAAGTGCGGGAACTGTCATTGCACTGTCTGCTTGCGGTCGATCGTCGATGCGGCAACCTCGGAATTTTCCCACAGTGCCTGTGGATAACGGCGGTGTGGGCCCTGCGGATGTCGGGTTGGACATCCGGTGTAGACTAGAGAACGATCGTTCGTCAAGCTCCTTTTCCTCTTGTTCGCCCCTTCCGTCGCTTTCGTCGATCTCGAGACTACCGGCACGTCGGCCGGCGCCGACCGCGTGACCGAAGTCGGGATCGTGCGAGTCGACGATGGCGCGCGGGTCAGCGAGTGGTCGAGCCTGGTCGACCCCCAGCGCAGCATTCCGAACGGCGTCCAGGCGATGACGGGGATCACCAACGCAATGGTCGCGGGTGCGCCGACGTTCGGGCAGATCGCCGGCGAAATCGCCGAGCGGCTGGCCGGGTGCGTGTTCGTTGCACATAACGCCCGCTTCGACTACGGCTTCCTGAAGCAGGAGTTCGGTCGCCTCGGCAAAGCCTTTCACGCCAAGGTGATCTGCACGGTCAAGCTGTCGCGTCGCTTGTATCCCGACCGCGGCCCGCACAACCTGGACGCGGTGATCGAACGCCATCATCTGCCGGTCAGCGATCGCCACCGCGCGCTTGGCGATGCCCGGGTGCTGCTCGCGTTCATCCGGACGGTGTACCGCGAGCATACGGCCGAAGTCGTCGATGCCGCGATCGCGCGCATGCTCAAGTCGCCGAGCCTTCCGCCGCAGCTTCCGGCCGACGCGCTGGACGGGATTCCCGAAGCGCCGGGTGTCTACCGGTTCTACGGCCTGAATCCGTTGCCGTTGTATATCGGCAAGAGTATCAATCTGCGCGCGCGCATCGGTTCGCATTTCTCGTCCGACTATCGCAACGCCAACGACCAGCGGCTGTCGGCCGAGATCACGCGGATCGAGTTCGAGGAAACCGCCGGGGAGATCGGCGCGCTGCTGCGCGAGTCGCAGCTGATCAAGTCCCTGCTTCCGGTCTACAACCAGCGGCTGCGCCGGCGCAACGAAATGGTGGCGCTGTGCATCACTGCCGAGCCGGCTCCGCCCGAATATCTGCGCTCCGACGCTGTCGATCCGGGCGCGCTGGAAGATCTGTACGGTCCGTTCTCGACGCGGCAGGCGGCGCGCGCCACGCTTCGCCGCCTCGCTGCCGATGCCGGTCTGTGCTGGACCGGACTCGGGCTGGATCGCCGCGGCGGTCCCTGCTTTGCGCGGCAACTGAGAAAATGTGCCGGCGCGTGCGTCGGCGCCGAGACTGCGCTCGAGCACCAGCAGCGACTGCGCCGGGCGGTGGCGCCCTACGCGTTGAAGCCGTGGCCGTATCCGGGCATGATCGCGGTTCGCGAGGCGAACGTGACGCGCGAGCGCACCGACGTTCACCTGTTCCGCGACTGGTGCTGGCTGGGCACCGCGCACGACGAAGGCGAGTTTGGAGACATGCTGGAATATCCGCGGCGCGCGGAGTTCG
>DASYJB010000154.1:0-8919 GCA_035996965.1 Casimicrobiaceae bacterium
GTACCAATGGGTACGCTTTCGGCCGCGCGCCTAGCCTGGCAACCGATTTTGTCCGCTCCTTTAACTTCGGAATTTGCGGGACAGGACGCGTGTCGCCTCGTTCCGCGGCGAAATCCTGATTCGCCAGGCTGCATCGCTGCCGTTGCGTCGCGCCGACGAGCAGGATGCGCTGCGCCGGCGCTGCGCGATCGTCGTTTCGGGCCATGGCGACGACGCGCCCGGCGCCGAGCTCGCGCGTGTCGCCGAATGGTGCAGCCGGAACGGATGGCACGCCGATCGCTACGGCGAGGGTGCGCTGATCGGCGCCTTCGAGGCCCGGGTGGCCGCGCTCCTAGCCAAGCCCGCCGCTGCATTCATGCCCAGTGGCACGATGGCCCAGCAGATCGCGCTGCGCATCGCCTGCGACCGCGCAAAAAACTCGCTCGTCGCGATGCATCCGACCTCGCATCTCGAGCTGCACGAGGAACATGCCTACGCGCGCCTGCATTCGCTGCGGGCGATTCTCCTGGGTGAGCGTGAGCGGCCGACTTCGGCGCGCGATCTCAACACCTTGGCCGAAACTCCGGCCGCGCTGCTGGTCGAGTTGCCGGCACGCGAGATCGGCGGCCAGCTGCCGGACTGGCCGGAGCTGGTCGCGCTGATGACGCTCGCCGGCGAGCGCGGCGTCTGGCGCCACATGGACGGCGCCAGGCTCTGGGAAGCGCGCGAACACTATGCGCCCGCCTCCTACGCCAACATCTGCGCGCAATTCGATTCGGTCTACGTCTCGTTCTACAAGGGCATCGGCGCGCTCGCGGGCGCGATGCTGCTGGGGCCGGAGGACTTCATCGCCGAGGCGCGGGTCTGGCGGCGCCGGCACGGCGGCACGCTGATCCAGCTGCACCCGTTCGTCGCGTCGGCTGCGATGCGCTTCGACGGCCAACTCGCCAAGATGGCGGCGTATCGCGCGCGTGCCGCCGATTTTGCCGAGTCGCTTGCCGGCATCGATGGCCTGTCGGTCGAGCCGGCGCCGCCGCAGGTCAATCTGTTTCATCTGCATTTCCAGGCGCCGGCGGAAGCGCTGACCGCGGCGCGAGATCGTATCGCCGGTGAGGACAGCGCGTGGCTCGCGCCGCGTTTCTCCGCGGGCCGCGGCCCCGGTCATGCCAGCGCCGAAATCTACGTCGGCGACAGCTTGCTGGCGGTTCCGCGCGGCGAGGACCGCCGTCTGCTCGCGCCGCTGTACGCCAGGATGCTGGACCTGGCGCGCGATCCTGCGCCCGCAGGCGCGGCGCGATGACCGCGCCGCGCCTCAACCTGACCGTGCAGCGCGCTTCCGACGATGCCGATCTGCCGGCACGAGGATTGCTTCGGCGATGTGTCGCGGCCGCACTCGAGCGCGACGCCGAGATCACGCTGCGTTTCGTCGACCGCGACGAGGCACGACGCCTGAACCGCCGTTACCGGCGCCAGGACCGCCCGACGAACGTGCTCTCGTTCGTGTACGATGACGAGCGTGACGTATTGCGCGGCGATATCGTGCTCTGCACTCCGGTGTTAAGGCGCGAGGCGCAACAGCAGGGCAAGCCACTGGCTGCGCACTGCGCGCATCTGGTCGTCCATGGCACGCTGCATCTGCAAGGCTACGACCACGTCGAAGACGCCGATGCGGCACTAATGGAGGCGCACGAGGCCGCCATCCTCGGGCGGCTGGGCTACGCCGACCCTTACGCCGCCGAATTGCCATCCCGCAGCGTCCGATGAGCGACGACTCCAACGGCCGGCCGACGAAGCCGACGCTGCTCGAGCGTCTGTCGGCTTTCCTCTCACGCGAACCCGACGACAGGGAGGAGCTGCTCAGGCTGCTGCACGGCGCATTCGAGCACAAGCTGCTCGACGCCGATGCGCTGTCGATCATCGAGGGCGCACTGCAGGTGTCCGAGATGACCGTGCGCGACATCATGATCCCCCGCGCCCAGATGGACGTCGTATCGGTCGAGGACGAGCCGGCGCAGTTCATACCGTTCGTGCTGGAAACGCGGCACTCGCGCTTTCCGGTGATCGGCGAGAACAAGGACGATGTCGTCGGCATCCTGCTGGCGAAGGAGCTGCTCAACTACTACGCGAATCCGGAAAGTTTCGAGCTGCACGATACGCTGCGGCCGGTCGTGTTCGTGCCCGAATCGAAGCGGCTCAACGTGCTGCTGCGCGACTTTCGCGCCAATCGCAACCACATCGCGATCGTCGTCGACGAATACGGCGGCGTCTCGGGGCTGGTGACGATCGAGGACGTGCTCGAGCAGATCGTCGGCGATATCGAGGACGAGTACGACTTCGACGAGGCCGAGGACAACATCATTGCCGAGGCGAACGGCCGCTATCGGGTCAAGGCGCAGACCGAGATCGCCGCCTTCAACGAGAAGTTCGGCAGCGATTTCAGTGACGAGGAGTTCGACACCATCGGCGGACTGGTGCTGAAGGCGTTCGGCCGCCTGCCGAAGCGGGGCGAAACGACGACGATCGACAAATTCCGTTTTCGCGTCGTCCGCGCCGACAGCCGCCGGATTTACACGCTGCAGGTGGAAAAGCTTTCGCCGCCGCCTGAAGAGGAACCCGAACCGGGCGGCGCCTGATGTTGCGGCCAGCAACGGGCGCCGCCCTGCTGCTCGGCATCGCCAGCGTCTTCGGCTTTGCGCCGTTCGGGGCGTGGGCCGTCTCGCTGCTGGCGCTCGCCGGACTGTTCGCGCTGTGGCAGCGCGCCGCCACGCCGCACGCCGCGGCGTGGCTCGGTTACGCGTATGGCATCGGCCTGTTCGGCGCCGGGACCTCGTGGACCTACGTCGCCTTGAGCACTTTCGGCGGCATGATCCCGATTCTGGCCGCGATAGGCGCCGCAGGCTTCTGCGTATATCTCGCGCTGTTTCCGGCGCTGGCGGGCTGGATTGCCGCACGGCTCGCGCCGGCGGGCTCGCCGGCGCGTCTGGCGATCGCCGCGGGCGCGTGGACGGTCGCCGAGTGGCTGCACAGTACCGGGTATCCGGGCTTTCCCTGGCTCGCGACCGGCTATGCGCAGGTCGGTGGTCCGCTCGCAGGCTTCGCACCGATCGGCGGGGCGTTCCTGGTCGGCCTCGCCGTCGCCGCAGCCGCTGCGCTGCTGGTGTACGCGACAACGTCGCTGGAGCGCCGCAGGTATCTTGCCGCGGTCATCGGTGGTGCCGCGATCACGTCGATCGCGGCCGGCGGAATAGCGCTGGCCGCAATCGAGTGGACGCAAGCCAGTGGCGAGCCGATCTCCGTCAGCCTCGTGCAGGGCAACATCGATCAGGACGTCAAATTCGATCCGGCGTATCGCGAAAAATCGCTGGCGATTTACGCCGAGCTCGCCGAGCGCGCCAAGGGCCGGCTGATCGTCCTGCCCGAAAGCGCGCTTCCGATGTTCGCCGACGAAGTCCCCGACGCGTTGATTGTGCGCCTGCGCGCGGCCGCGGTGCGCAACGGCGGCGATCTCTTGACCGGCTTGTTCTTCGTCGAGCCGCGCGAGGGCGAAGAGGACGAGGATCGCTACTACAACAGCGTCGTCAGCATCGGTCTTTCGCCGACGCAGATCTATCGCAAGCATCATCTGGTGCCGTTCGGCGAATCGATTCCGGCAAAGCCTGTCGTCGGCTGGCTGATCCGCCGCGTGCTGGCGATTCCCCTTGCCGACCAGACGCCGGGGCCCGCCTACCCGCAGCCGATGGAAGTCGCGGGCCAGCGCCTGGCGGTCAATATATGCTACGAGGACGCGTTCGGCGGCGAGCTGATCCGTCAATTGCCGTCCGCCACCTTGCTGGTCAACTTCACCAACGATGCCTGGTACGGCCGCTCGCTCGCCGCCGAACAGCACGCGCAGATGAGTGCGATGCGGGCGATCGAAGCCGCACGTCCGATGCTGCGCGCAACCAACACCGGCATCACCTCGATCATCGATCATCACGGTGTCGAGCGCGCGCGCCTGCCGTGGTTCACGCGCGGCGTGCTCGAGGGGAGCATTGCCGGGCGCACCGGCGCGACGCCGTATGTCCGTTTTGGCGACGCCATCGCGCTCGGCGCCTCGCTGGTCGTGATCGCTATCGCGCTGGTGGCCCTGCGCCTGCAGCGACGCTCGCCGGCAGGCTGATTCAAAGCCGCCGAACACGGCGCGTGTGGACGCAAGCGCGCGTGCAGCACGGCTCGCTTTATTCGCGGCTCTGTTTGGTCGCCGCGCCGCGCATCCAGTAAAATCAGCCCTTTGCGCCGACTGCGGTCACCATGCTGACGTTCCAGCACCTGATTATGAAGCTCCAGAGCTACTGGGACGGACAGGGCTGCGCGCTGCTGCAGCCGTACGACATGGAAGTCGGGGCAGGAACTTCGCACACGGCGACTTTTCTGCGCGCGCTGGGCCCTGAACCGTGGCGCGCGGCGTACGTCCAGCCTTCGCGCCGGCCGAAGGACGGCCGCTACGGAAAGAACCCGAACCGCATGCAGCACTACTACCAATACCAGGTGGTGCTGAAGCCTTCGCCGATCGACATACTCGACTTGTATCTCGGCTCGCTGAAAGCGCTCGGCCTCGATCTGATCCGCAACGACGTGCGCTTCGTCGAGGACGACTGGGAGAACCCGACCTTGGGCGCATGGGGCTTGGGCTGGGAAGTGTGGCTGAACGGCATGGAGGTCACGCAGTTCACTTATTTCCAGCAGGTCGGCGGCCTCGATTGCCATCCGATCACCGGCGAAATCACCTACGGCCTCGAGCGGCTGGCGATGTACCTGCAGGGCAAGGAGAACGTGTTCGACCTGGTCTGGACTTCGTCGAAGCGGGACGGCGTCGAGCACGAGCTGACCTACGGCGACGTCTACCTTCAGAACGAGATCGAGCAGTCGACGTACAACTTCGAGCAGTCGAACGCGGCCGAGTTGTTCAAGCTGTTCGGGCTGTTCGAATCAGAGGCAAAGCGGCTGTTGGAAGCGAAGCTGCCGCTGCCGGGCTACGAAATGATCCTCAAGGCGGCGCACACGTTCAATCTGCTCGACGCGCGCGGCGCGATCTCGGTGACCGAGCGCGCCGCCTACATCGGCCGCATCCGCACGCTGTCGCGGCTGGTCGCGCAGGCGTATTACGACTCGCGCGAGGCGCTGGGCTTTCCGATGCTGGCCGCCGAGAAGGTCGCCTAGTGTCGGACACCCTGATCGTCGAGCTGCTTACCGAAGAGCTGCCGCCCAAAGCGCTGCCGCGGCTCGGCGAGGCGTTTGCCGCAGGCATCGAAGCGGGGCTGCGCGCGCGCGGCTTTCTCGACGAAACGAGCCGCGCCACCAGTTATGCGACGCCGCGCCGCCTGGCGGTGGCAATTACTCGTGTTCGACCGGTCGCGCCGGATTCCGAGGTGAGCGACAAGCTGATGCCCGCCAAGGTCGCTCGCGACGCGCTCGGCCAGCCCTCCGAAGCGCTGAAAAAAAAGCTGGCCGGTCTGGGACGTGGGCACCTGGCGACGGGCTCCCTCGACGCTACAGACGGCCCGGATCGCATCTATGTGGCGTCGGACGGCAAGGCCGACTATGTGTACCTCCGAAGTTTGGCCAAGGGCCAGTCTCTGCAGCGCGGGCTCGATGAATCGCTGGCCGACTCGATCGGAAAGATGCCGATCCCGAAGCTGATGAGCTACCAGCGGCCGGACGGAACGACGGTGAAATTCGCCCGACCGGTGCATCGCCTGCTCGCGCTGCACGGCCCGAACGTCGTGCCGGTTTTGGCGCTCGGACTCGACGCCGGACGCATCACCGACGGCCATCGTTTTCTCTGCCTGCACCCACTGTCGATCGCCAATGCGGCAGCCTGGGAGCCGACCTTGGCGGCCGAAGGCCGGGTGCTCGCCGAATTCGCCGTCCGCCGCGCGAAGATCGTCGCCGGATTGAAGCAGGCGGCCGAGCACGCGCAGATCATCATGCCCGATGCGCTGCTCGACGAAGTCACCGCGCTGGTTGAATGGCCGGCCGTCTATGCCGGCACGTTCGATCGCGCCTTCCTCGATGTGCCGCAGGAATGCCTGATCCTGACGATGCAGCAGAACCAGAAATACTTCGCGCTGGCCGACGACGCGGGGAAGCTCAAGCATCGTTTTTTGCTGGTCAGCAACATCGAGACGCAAGACCCCTCCGCGATCATCCAGGGCAACGAGCGCGTGCTGCGGGCACGGCTCGCCGACGCCAAGTTCTTCTACGACCAGGACCGCAGGACGCCGCTGGCTGCGCGCGTCGACAAGCTGCGCGGCATCATCTATCACCACAAGCTGGGGACGCAGGTCGACCGCACCGCGCGGCTGCGCCTGGTCGCCTCGCGCATCGCGCCGATGCTGGGCGCGGACCCGGCGCTCGCCGACCGCGCGGCGCTATTGGCGAAGGCGGATCTGGTCACCGACATGGTCGGGGAATTTCCGGAGCTGCAGGGAACGATGGGCCGCTACTATGCGCAGCACGACGGCGAAGCGGCCGAGGTGGCCGACGCGATCGCCGAGCATTACCTTCCCCGCTACGCGGGCGACGCGCTGCCCGCCGGCGGCGTCGCACAGTCGGTCGCTCTCGCCGACAAGCTCGAGGCGCTGGCGGGGATGTTCGAGATCGGCCAGCTGCCGACCGGCGACCGCGACCCGTTCGGGCTGCGCCGGGCGGCGCTGGGCGTCATTCGCATCCTGATCGAAAGGAAGCGCAGGGTCTCGCTCTCCGGCCTCGTCGACGTCGCGTTCGACGCCTTGGCGCAGCAACGGGCGGTATCGCGTCCGCGCGACGCGGTGCTCGATTTCCTCTACGAGCGGTTGCGTGGCTATCTGCGCGACCGTGGCTACACGGCGAATCAGGTCGCGGCCGTCGTCGATTCCAGGCCCGATTGCATCGACGATCTCCCCGAGCGGCTAGAGGCGGTGCGCGCGTTCGAGGCGCTGCCCGAGGCCCTGTCGCTTTCCGCCGCCAACAAGCGCATCGTCAACATACTGCGCAAGGCCCAAGGGGAAGGCGGCGGCGCCGTCGATCTTTCGGTGCTCGTCGACGGCGCCGAGCGCGCGCTGCACGCGGCATTCGACCGGCTCAAGCCGATCGTCGCAAGCCGCGTTGCCGACGGCGACTTCTCAGCCGCGCTCCAGGCACTGGCCTCGACCAAGCCGACGGTAGACCGCTTCTTCGACGACGTGATGGTCATGGCCGATGACCCGAAGATTCGCGGCAATCGCCTGGCCCTGCTGCGCGAGGTCGCCGCGACGATGAACCATGTCGCCGACATCTCCAAGCTCGTGGTCTGAACGCGCATGGTCCAGTTCTCCAACGAGCGCTTCACTCCGACCCGCCAGGCCAAGCTGATCGTCCTGGATCGCGACGGTGTCATCAATTACGACAGCGATCAGTTCATCAAGTCGCCCGATGAATGGCGGCCGATCCCGGGCAGCCTCGAGTCGATTTCCAGGCTCAACCACGCCGGATTTCGCGTGATCGTCGCCACCAACCAATCGGGGCTGGGCCGGCGCCTGTTCGACATGGCCACGCTGATCTCGATCCACGACAAGATGTACAAGGCGCTCGCCCAGCTCGGCGGCAGAATCGACGCGCTGTTCTATTGCCCGCATACGGCGGACTCGAATTGCGATTGTCGCAAGCCCAAGCCGGGCATGTTGATCGAGATCGGGCAGAGGTTCGGGGTCGAGCTCACCGGCGTGCCTTGCGTCGGCGACGGGGAGCGCGATCTGCAGGCCGCGGCAGCGGTCGGCGCGCAGCCGATCCTGGTTCTTACCGGCAAGGGCGAGAAAACGCTGCGCAGCGGCAATTTCCCGCAGGACACGGCGATCTTTCCCGACCTCGCTTTTTTTGTGACCGCGCTGCTCGCGGGCGACTAAGCAGGCACGAGGCGTCCCACGATGTCGACGCTGCGCTCGCTGCTGTTCATGGTGTATCAGATGATCCTCACCCCGATCTACGCGATCCTGGTGCTGCTCTTGTTCTGGCTGCCGCCCATTCCCCGCTTCCGGTTCATCACCGGCTGGTGCCTGCTCAATCTGGTCGGCGCCAGGCTGATCTGCGGCATCCGGCACCGCGTTATCGGCGCCGAGAACATCCCGCCGCGGGCCGATCCGCACCTGGTGATGTCGAAGCACTCGTCGACCTGGGAGACGCTGTCGCTCAACTTCCTGTTCCCGCCGCTGGCCTTCGTCGCCAAGAAGGAGCTGTTGTCGATTCCATTCTTCGGCTGGGCGTTCACCCTGGCGTCCCCGATAACGATCGATCGGCAGGCGGGGCACGATGCGATGACACAGCTTGTCACGCAGGGGCGCGAGCGCTTAAGGCAGGGATTCTGGATCGTCGTCTATCCCGAAGGCACGCGGATCAGGGCGGGGAAGCGCGCGCACTACAAGAGCGGCGGCGCGCGCCTGGGGATCGCGCTTGGCATCCCGATCGTCCCTGTGGCGCATAATGCCGGCTATTTATGGCCTAAGGGCGTGCTTGGCAAGCGGGCGGGGACGGTGACCGTGTCGATCGGTCCGCCGATCCGTCCGGTAGGCGACGACATGCAGCGGCTGATCGGGGAGGTCGAGTCCTGGATAGAGAACGAAGTCGCGCGACTGGGCAATCCGCTGAACGACCGCGAAAACGCGCGCCGTTGACTGGTGGCCGTCCCGACGCGGGCGAAGGCAGCCTGCGCCGCGTCATGATCGCCGGACAGGACGTCGACTATCGCCTGTTCCGTGCTCGCCGCAGTTCGATCGGCATGGTGATCGACCACAGCGGCCTCGTCGTGCGCGCGCCACGCTGGGTCGCTTTGCGCGAGATCGAGCTGGCGCTGATCGAGCGCGCCGACTGGGTGATCAAGACGCTCGCCGAATGGCGGGGCAAGAACCGCGACTCGCTGCCTACCGAATGGCGCGCCGGTGCCGCGCT
>DASYJB010000155.1:0-2036 GCA_035996965.1 Casimicrobiaceae bacterium
TCGAAGCCGGCCATCATCAGCATCTGCTTGAACAGCTGCGGCGACTGCGGCAGCGCGTAGAACTGGCCATGGTGAAGGCGCGATGGCACGAGAAACTCGCGCGCGCCCTCGGGCGTCGACTTGTACAGAATCGGCGTCTCGATATCGACGAAGCCGTGCGAGTCGAGATAGCGCCGCGCGCTCATCGTCGCCTTGTGCCTAAGCATCAGGTTCTTCTGCATCGCCGGCCGGCGCAGGTCGAGCACACGATGCTCGAGCCGGACGCTCTCGGAAATGTTGTCGTCGTCGAGCTGGAACGGCGGCGTCAGCGATTGATTGAGGATCTCGATCTCGTGGGCGAGGATCTCGATCTCGCCGCTGACCAGGTTGGTATTGATCGTGCCCTCGGGGCGCGGCCGCACGCGTCCGGTGGCCGCGATGACGAATTCGTGGCGGAGCTTTTCGGCGATCGCGAACGTGGCCGCGCGGTCGGGATCGCAGACGATCTGCACCAGGCCTTCGCGATCGCGCAGGTCGATGAAAATGACGCCGCCGTGGTCGCGGCGGCGATGAACCCAGCCGCAGACCGTCACGGTTTCGTCCAGTCGCTTGCGGTCGATTCGGCCGCAATAATCGGTTCGCTTCAAGCGGTTCTCCAAAGACGTGTGATTGCCGGCGCCGGACGATCGGGCGGCGAGATCCCGCGCGCCCGCGGTGTCATTCCAGAGGCCACACGCCGGCGCTGCGCAAACACGCGCCCGCGCGCCACTGCCGGCCGGCAGTGGGCAATGTGATCCGGTGCGGTCAATTTCGGCGATCGAGCGCGGGCGTAATCGTGCCCACGGGGATGTTCGTGTGCGGGCGCGGCGCGACGACGCCCATCGAGATGATGTATTTGAGGGCCTCGTCGACGGTCATGTCGAGCTCGTGCACGCGGGAACGAGGCAGCATCAGGAAGAACCCCGACGTCGGATTCGGCGTCGTCGGCACGTACACGCTGACGTGCTCGCTGGCCAGATGGCCGGCGACCGCGACAGCGGGAACGCCGGTCTGGAACGCGATCGTCCAGCAGCCCTGATACGGATATTCGACCAGCAGCGCCTTGCGAAACGCATTGCCGCTGTCGGAAAGCAGCGTGTCGCTGACTTGCTTGACGCTCGAATAGATCGATTTGACGACCGGGATGCGGCCCAGCACCGACTCCCATATCGCGATCAGGCGCGCGCCGAAAAAATTGGCGGTGACGACGCCGGTGAGAATCAGGATCGCAAACGCCAGCAATGCGCCGAGCCCCGGAATATGGAATCCGAACAGTGCTTCGGGACGCGCGCCGGAAGGAACAAGCAGCAGCGTCTGGTCGAGCGTCGAGATCAGCAGCTGCAGCACCCAGATGGTGATGCCGAGCGGAACCCAGACGAGAAGCCCTGCGATCAGGTAACGCTTCAGCGCCTCGACCGATTCCTTGCGCGAGGTCACGAGCTTCCGGACGTCGTGCCGGTCGCGGCCGGTTTGTCGGTTGTGCTGCGGGTTTCGCTTTTGCTTTCGCCCGTTTTCGTGCTGGACGAAGCGGCGGGAGCATCCGCTTTGGCGGCGGTTGACGTGTCCGACTTGGCTTCGCTGGCCGGGGCCGCCGGCGCGTCGCTCTTGGCGTCCGGCTTGGCGGCGTCCTTGGCCGGAGGCTTGCTGCCGGAGTTCTTGAAGTCGGTGGCGTACCAGCCGCTGCCTTTGAGCTGGAAGCCCGCTGCCGATAGCTGCTTGGCCAGCGCGTCCTTGCCGCAGGCCGGGCAGGTGACCAGCGGTGCGTCCGACAGCCGCTGCAGCGATTCCAGCTTGTGCCCACAAGCGTTGCAGCGGTATTCGTAAATGGGCATTGCCGGACCTCCGGTGCGTCGCGAAACGTCTGAAAAGAAAGAGCTAATTATAGCTCAATGTCGGGGCGTCCCGGCGCCTTGCAAGCCCGCGGCGCCGGCCGCCCAAGGCAGTCGTTCCTTGCTATCCTTTGCCGCCAGAGGAGGGTCGATGAGCGATTACTGGATCTGGTGGATTGCCGGCGCGGC
>DASYJB010000156.1:0-14621 GCA_035996965.1 Casimicrobiaceae bacterium
GACTGAAGCGTCGCGGCCCCGGGCCGCTCGAAGGGCGCGTGCTTTTCCTGGACACGCGGCCGCTGCATGCGATGCTGATGCAAAACGTCGTCATGCTCGAGCAGAAGGTGCGCAGCGACCCGCTGTCCGACCGGACGTTGCGCCGCACCGAGCAGCTCAATCTGATGACCAAGCTCGCCGCGCAGGTGGATCCGGAGTTCCGTCCGGTGCCGAGGCGCGGTGAACGCATCAACGCGTCGGGAGCGGTCGACGCGATCGTAGGCTTCACCAAGATCGCCGGCTATCTTCACGACGAGGAGGTGCACCCGCTGGCCGAAAAGCGGCATCGCACCGGAAATTTCGACGATTCGGTCGAGCTCGCGACCTTCGGCCATATGCGCAACGAAAATGCGCGGGTGCAGGAAGTCGCGCGGCGGCTGCTGGCGACCTATGCGGCGCCCGGCGGTGCCTGGGACATACGCGACGTATCGCACACCGGGTATCGGCTGGTCGCGCCGATGAGCGTGATCAACTCCGTCACCTTGGGCACGCTGGTCGCGATCCGCGCGCACGGCCAGTCGCTATGGACGCTGGGCATCGTGCGGCGGATGAAGCGACTGACCAGCGAGCGCGCCGAGATCGGGTTGCAGGTAATCGCCAACAATCTGGTCGGCGTCGAGTTGTTCGAGCAGAAGCGCGGCGACGCCGACTATTCGGTCGATGGCGTGGTGCCGACCGTAAGCGGTCGCCGTTTCCCGGGACTGTTCCTGTCGCTGCGCCGGCGCGACAGCGAGGCAACGATCCAGACCTTGATCGTGCCGGCGGGCGAATATCAGCCGGGCAAGCGGATGCAGATGCGCGTCGCCCGGGTTTCGCAGCAGATCGCATTCGGTCGCCTGCTCGAACAGCAGCCGGAATGGATCTGGGCAACGATCGAATCGCAGGACAACGCGGCACGCGCCGCCGCCGCGACGGCCGCCTGAAGCCGCGCGCCGGATGACTGTCGATCGCTATCGCGAGCTCTGCGCGCGGCATCGCTGGAACGTGCCGCATGACTTCAACATTGCCGCGGCGGTATGCGGGCGCCACGCGAGCGACGGCGCGCACGTTGCGATCCACTGGGAAGACGAGTCCGGCGCGACGGCGTCGCTGAGCTTCGGCGAGCTGCAGCGGCAGGCCAATCGCTGCGCCAACGCGCTGGCGGCTCTGGGCGTCGGCCGAGGCGACAAGCTCGCGATCATGCTGCCGCAGCGGCCCGAAACCGCGATCGCCCACATCGCCTGCTATCAGCTGGGCGCCGTGGCGGTTCCGTTGTCGTTCCTGTTCGGCCCCGAGGCGCTCGAATACCGGCTGCAGAATTCGGAAGCCGCCGTCGCCATCGTCGATCCGGCATCGCTGCCGAACCTCGCGCCGATCCGGGATCGCTTGCCCGGCTTGCGCCACGCGATCGGCGTCGCCGGCGCTCGCGAGTCGTGGCTGCTCGACTGGGATCGGTTGCTGCAAAAGTCCTCGGACGAGTTCTCGCCGGTGGCCACGCGCGCCACCGATCCGGCGATCCTCGTCTATACCAGCGGGACGACCGGCCCGCCGAAAGGCGCGTTGATGCCGCAGCAATGCCTGCTCGGCAATCTGCCCGGCTTCGTATATTCGCACGATGAGTTCCCGCAGGCAGGCGACGTGTTCTGGTCGCCGGCGGATTGGGCATGGACCGGCGGCCTGATGGACGCGCTGCTGCCGACGCTGTACTTCGGCTGCGCGGTCGTGGGCTACCGTGGCCGCTTCGATCCCGAGCGCGCACTCGCGCTGATCGAAAAATACCGGGTGCGCAATACGTTCCTGTTTCCGACCGCGCTCAAGATGATGATGAAAGCGGTGCCACGGCCGCGAGAGCGTTATGAGGTGAATGTGCGCAGCATGATGAGCGCGGGCGAGGCGGTTGGAACGACGGTATTCGAGTGGTCGCAGCAAGCGCTTGGCGTCACGATCAACGAAATGTTCGGCCAGACCGAGATGAATTACATCGTCGGCAATTCGCACACGCTGTGGCCCGCCAAGCCGGGGTCGATGGGCCGCCCATATCCCGGCCATCGCATCGCCGTGCTCGACGAGGGGGGCAAGCCTTCGGCCGCGGGCGAGATGGGCGAAGTGGCGGTCAACCGCGTGGCGCCCGACGGCGCGCTCGACCCGGTTTTCTTTCTCGAGTACTTCAAGAATCCCGAAGGGACGGCCAAGAAATTCAGCGGCGACTGGTGCCGCACCGGCGATCTGGCCACGCAGGACGACGACGGCTACCTCTGGTACCAGGGCCGATCGGACGACATGTTCAAGGCGGCAGGCTATCGGATCGGTCCGTCCGAAATCGAGAATTGCCTGGTGCGGCACCCCGCCGTGGCCAATGCCGCGATCGTGCCCAGTCCCGACGAGACGCGCGGGAATGTCGTCAAGGCGTATATCGTGCTGGCGCCCGGACACGACCCATCGCCCGCGCTCGAGGATGCGATCCAGCGCCACGTGCGGCAGCATCTGGCGCCGTACGAATACCCGAAGGAGATCGAATTCATCGCCGCCCTGCCGATGACGACGACCGGCAAGGTGCAGCGCGGCGTGTTGCGGCAGCGCGAGCTCGAGCGCAAAAAGAACGCGATCGCGCGCTGAGCCCGCGCGCTACCGGGTCGTGTCAGGCGGTGCGCCTGCGCGTGAAGTCTTCGAGCAGGCGACGGTGCATCAGCACCCAGACGACCGCGGGCACCACCGTCGGCAGGATCAGCGTGCCGAACTGGTAGGCGAACGCTATCGCTTCGCGTTGCCAGGCGCCGAACCCGGTCTGCGAGGCAACGCCGGGACCGAATCCAACGGCGATGTCCTCGAGAAATTCGGCCATCACGCCCCAGGTCTGGAAGGGCAGCAGGATCGCGTAGCCGATCAGCAGGTTTCGGGCGCGATGCGGCGCCCTCGCCGCGAGGATCAACGCCGCCAGCAGCGGCAGGCCGAAGGTGAAATGGCGAACATCGATGTCATCCGACACCAGGCCGCCCGCCGCAGTGGCGACAGTCGCATTCGCTGCATGCAGCGAGGTGACGAAAGTGATTTTGTCGCCGTGCTGCTCAATCGCCTGAACGAGGTCGGGCAGCGCAAGGCGGCTTGCGAGCTCGGCCAGCAGCGCGATTGGCCAGGCGAGCAAGGCGGAGGCGAACCACCAGACGAACAGCGTGCAGGCGAGCCACGCGAAGACCAGAAGGACGAATCGCGCAAACGAGCCGGACGGCATCGAATCAAGCCGCGACCGCCGGCAGATCGGCTTCCGGCCGCGGCAAGGTGCGTACCCAGAGCAGCCAGACGACCAGCACGTCGAGCATGATCAGCGCCTGCCAGACATACAGATGCGCCCATTCGAACACGCTGAAGTTCCATTGACCCAGATAGAACAGGCTGATCACCCGAACGACGTTGAGCCCCTGCACGGCGATGATGCCGATGGCCAGGCCGGCGAGCTTGCGCCGCCACGATGCCGGGAAGGCAAGGACTGCCGCCACCAGCACGATCGTCGCCTCGACCCCGTTGCAGCCGGCTTCGATCGAGACCGCGAAGCCGTTGCTCGCGCTTTGCAGCACCTTGCCATGCGCCAGCACCTGGGGATCGAACAGCTTGACGATGCCCGCGCTGATCGCGGCCAGCGTGTTGGTCCACGGCACGACGAACCATTGCTGCGCCCACGGCGTCAATTCCAGGCCGAACAACGCCGCTTGCACAACGAGAAACCAGAGGAAGAAACGGACCATCGCTTACGATTGTACGTGATGGTCCCGAGAAACCGGAACGCTAGCTGAGCTTCGCCCGCGTCAGGGCCGGGTTCTGTGCGAAATAGCGTTTGATGCCGCCGACGATCGATGCAGCGAACTGCTGTTGATGCCGGTCGCTGCGCAGTTTGAGCTCCTCGTCGGGATTGGAAATGAACGCGGTCTCGACCAGGATCGATGGAATGTCGGGCGCCTTGAGCACGGCGAATCCCGCCTGCTCGACCCTGCCCTTGTGCAAGGAATTGATTGCGCCGATGCCGTCGAGCACCGAGCGTCCGACGCGAAGGCTGTCGTTGATCTGCGCGGTCTGCGACAGGTCGAGCAGCGTCTTGGCCAGGATCGGATCGCGGTTGTCGAGGTTGACGCCGCCGATCAGGTCGGCCTCGTTCTCGCGCTGCGCCAGCCAGCGCGCGGCCGAGCTCGTCGCACCGTGCTCGGACAAAGCGAATACCGACGAGCCTCGCGCATGCGGCGTCGTGAAGGCATCGGCATGAATCGACACGAACAGGTCGGCTCGCACGCGGCGCGCCTTTTCGACGCGCACGTTGAGCGGCACGAAATAGTCGTCGTCGCGGGTCAGCATCGCGCGCATGCCCGGCTCACGGTCGATCAGCGTGCGGATCTTGCGCGCGATGGCGAGCGTCACGTCCTTTTCGCGGGTGCCGCGGCGACCGATCGCCCCCGGATCTTCGCCGCCATGTCCGGGATCGAGTGCGATGATGACAGGCCGTCGCGACGCCGGCGCGGCCCTGGACCGGTCGCGCGTCGCAGTCTTGTCGGCATCGCGCGTCGCCGCCTTGTCGGCCGGCGCTTCGGGCGCGCTGCTCCGACCTTTGGTTTCGCCCTCGAGCAGAGCCATCAGCGGGTCGGGCGGCGTCAGCGGATAGATGTCGAGCACCAGGCGATGGCCGTATTCGCCAACCGGCGTCAACGCAAAAATCTGCGGCTGCACCTCGTCCTTGAGGTCGAGGACGAGTCGGACGATCCCCGGCCTGAAGCGCGACAGTCGTATCGACTGGATATGCGGATCGTTCGGCCTCAGTCGCTGCACCAGTTGCGCAAGCTCGCCATCCGGTTCGACACCTTCGAGATCGAGGACCAGGCGCTGCGGATCCTTGAGCAGCATCATCTGGTGCGCGATCGGCGACGCCGATTCGAGAATCAGCCGCGTGTATTCCTGCGCCGGCCATATCCGCGCCGATGCAACCGTCGCGGCAGACGACAGTCCGGGCAACAGCCATTGGCCGGCCGGCAGCAGCAGCCATTGGCAGACGCGCCGCCGCCGCAGCGAGATTCGCGTTACGGCGCCGTCGAGGCGAACGCGGCCAGACACGCGTTACCCGCGGACGTGCCGGATGCGAGCAAAAGTTCGCGACCCGCGTCCTGATAACGCAGCGACAGCGCGACGTCGGCGGGTGGCAACATGCCGCGAACTCTTTCCGGCCATTCGATCACGCACAGCGCGTCGGGGCGGAAGTACTCGGCGAAGCCGGAATCTTCCCATTCGGCGGGTTCATCGAATCGATAAAAATCAAAGTGATACAAGTATAAACTCGAAATCAGATAATGTTCAACCAGCGTGTAGGTCGGGCTTTTGACCGGTCCAGTCCAGCCCAAGCCCCGCAACAGGCCGCGAACCAGCGTCGTTTTCCCCGCGCCGAGCTCGCCCGACAGCGTGACGATCATGCCGCCGGTCAGCGCCGCCGCGAGCGCCGCGCCGTAATGCATCGTGGCGTCGGCGTCAGGCAGATACTTGCGCGACATTTGCATTATCGTCATGGTTTGGGGTCAGGTTAACTTTCACCCTGGGACCTCACCTGTCGCGGCATGACCGTTGTGAAAGTTAACCTGACCCCTATCGATTTCAGCGCACTCGCACGCGACATCCGCGCCTGGGGCCTCGAACTGGGATTCGGCGAGGTCGGGATCGCCGACACCGGTCTCGAGGCCGAGGAGGCGCATCTGCTCGCTTGGCTCGACGCGGGCCGGCATGGCGAGATGGATTATATGGCACGCCATGGCGTGCGTCGGGCGCGCCCGGCCGAGCTCGTTCCCGGTACCCTCCGTGTGATTAGCGCGCGGCTCGACTATCTGGCGCCGGGAGCGCGCGACGCGGCGACGACGCTCGCCGACGCCAGCAAGGCGTATATCTCGCGTTACGCTCTGGGCCGCGATTATCACAAGGTGCTGCGGCGCAAGCTCGGCCTGCTGGCCGAACGCATCGCCGACAGCGTCGGCGACTTTCGCTGCCGCGTTTTCACCGACAGCGCGCCGGTGCTCGAAGTCGCTCTCGCCGCCAAGTCGGGCTTGGGCTGGCGCGGAAAACACACGTTGCTGCTGACGCGCGATGCCGGCTCGTTCTTCTTTCTAGGCGAGATCTACACCGACCTGCCGCTGCCGGTCACCCCACCGGCGAGCGCGCATTGCGGCAGCTGCAGCGCGTGCATCGCCGCCTGTCCGACCGGAGCAATCGTCGCGCCGTACGAGCTCGACGCGCGCCGCTGCATTTCGTATCTGACGATCGAGCTCAAGGGCAGCATTCCGGAAACCTTGCGGCCGCTGATCGGCAATCGAGTCTATGGCTGCGACGACTGCCAACTCGCCTGCCCGTGGAACAAGTACGCCGAAGCCGCGGGCGAAGGCGACTTCGCGGTACGCAACGGCCTCGACGACGCCGACCTGGTCACGTTGTTCGCCTGGACGTCGGACGAGTTCGAACGGCGCATGGAAGGCAGCGCGATCCGCCGCATAGGCTACGCGCGATGGCTGCGTAATCTTGCCGTGGGCCTGGGCAACGCGAACTACGACGCAGCGATAGTCGCGGCATTGGCCGCACGCCGGGACGATCCTTCGTCATTGGTGCGCGAGCATGTCGCCTGGGCGCTGGTGCAGCAGCAGGGAAAGCGCACGGGGCCGGACGTCCGTCAGCGGATCAACTGATTCATCGACACGATGGGCAGCATGACGGCGAGCACCAGCACCAGCACGATCGCGCCCATGAACACGATCAGCAGCGGCTGCACCAGTGCGGCCAGCCAGGTCAGACGGCGCTCGACGTCGAGCTCCTGCTCGCGCGCGGCGCGGTCCAGCATCGCCGGCAGCTGGCCGCTCTGCTCGCCGTTGGCCACCAGATGCACGAGCAGCGGCGGAAACACGCGCTGGCTCGCCAGCGCGCGCGCCAGCGAGACGCCTTCTCGCACCAGGCCTGCGGCGGCGTGCGCCGCCCGGCGCATCGGACGCGCCCAGACGACCGCCGCCGCGGTTTCGAGCGCGCGCAACAGCGGAGCGCCGCTGCCGGTCAATATCGCCAGGGTGCTGGCGAAGCGCGCGGTGTCGAGGCCGCGCAGTACGCTGCCCGCCACCGGTGTGCGCAGAAGCAGCCGGTGCCAGCGATCGCGCCAGGCCTCGTTGCGCAACAGGAGGACGGCGCCGGCAATGAGCAGCGCGATGGCCGCAAGCCAATAGACGCCGGTCGCACGGAGAAAATCGCTGGTGGCGATCAGCGCGCGGGTGAGGAACGGCAAGGCCTGGCGGCTTTGCTGATAGACGGCGACGATCTGCGGCACGACATAGAGCAGCAGCGTCGCGATGACCGCAAGCGCGATCACCGTGATCAGCGCCGGATAAATCAGCGCCGCGGTGAATTGCGCACGCAGGACCTGGCGCGCCTCGAGATAGTCGGCAAGCCGGCTCAACACGCCGCCCAGCTGACCGCTTTCGGCGCCGACTGCGACCAGGCCGCGGTAGAGGTCGGAAAAGCTGCGCGGGAAGCGCGACAGCGCGGCCGCCAGCGGCTCCCCCGACGCGACCTGCTCGCGAATCGCGGCAAGCACGCGCGCCGCCCGCGGTTGGTCGGATTGCTCGGCGACGGCGGCGAGCGCCTGGTCGAGCGGCATGCCGGACGCGACCAAGGTCGCGAGCTGGCGCGTCAGCAGTGCCAGCAGCGGCGCCGCGAGCCGTGTCGTCGCGGCGTGCGCGGAGCGCCCTGCCCCGGCGGGCTCGATCGCCGTCGGGAACAATCCGTCGCCGCGCAGCTGGTCGCGAACCGCGCGCGCGCTGGCGGCGTCGAGAAGTCCGCGTTGGGCGCGACCGGCGCCGTCGACTGCCTCGTAGCGAAACGAGGGCACCGGCGCGGCTAGCGCCCGAAGCCGCGCAACGGCGCGCGCAGAAGGAACTGGCTCGGCTTGCCCAGCATCAGGTTAACCAGGTCGTCGAGCACCGGCGTCTCCAGCGCATCGGGATGGAAATCGAAGACTACCGGCTCGAACCGGTCGACATTGCGCAACGTCACTATGATGCTCTCGTTGACGAAGTCGGGATCGAAACGAACCTCGCAGCGCATGCCCGGCGCGATGCGGATCGTATTCTTGGTCGCGGCGCCGCGCACCGTCGAATCCGACTCGCAGCTGAATTCGATGTTGGCCATGACCAGCGCGCGCTCTACTTCGCCCGAGCGGCGCATCGCAACGTGCAACGGCGGCGGCGGCGGGCCGGTCAGCGTGTAATAGACGACGACATGCGCATAGACCTCGTGCTTCTGCAGCGGCTGCTTGCGGAACATGACCAGCCCACGATCGAACACCATGTCCGAATAGCGCGCGATGTCCGGCAGCACGAATTCGCGCTCGATGCGCGGCGCGATCACCTGCAACAGTTTGCAGGCCTCGTCGAAATACTGGAACACCGCATGCAGGCGACGATCGACCCGGTCGATGACCTCGCGCGACAGCCGCTGCTCCTGAACCCGGCGCGCGCTGACCGAGTCGGCCTGCAGCCGCAGCTGTTCGAGCAAGTACGATTTCGGCGGATGGGCCACGAATCGAATGCTCTACCCGGCTCCGGTCACGCGGAGCAGTTCGGCGAGCGAGGTCGTGCCGTCGGCCAGCCACCGCGCCCCGTCGCCGCGCAGGCTGCGCACGCCGGCGCGCGAGCACGCTTCGCGCAGCGCCGGCTCGCCTGCGTGGTCGTGGATGAGGCGGCGCAGGATTTCGTCGACCAGCACCAGCTCGTAAATGCCGGTGCGGCCGCGATATCCGGAATCTCCGCATTCGGGGCATCCGACCGGCCGGTACAGCGGCAGTCCCGGCGGCAGGCCGAGCTCGGCCAGCAGCGCCGCCTCGCCCGGGGTCGGTGCCGACGCCGTGCGGCACGCGGGGCAAAGACAGCGCACCAGCCGCTGCGCGAGCACGCCCAGAAGGCTCGATGCCAGCAGGTAGGTTTCGACGCCCATGTCGGCGAGCCGGGTCACGGCGCTGACCGCATCGTTGGTATGCAGGGTAGCCAGCACCAGGTGGCCGGTAAGGCTCGCCTGCACGGCGATCTGCGCGGTTTCCAGATCGCGTATCTCGCCGATCATGACGATGTCCGGGTCCTGCCGGAGGATCGAGCGCAGCGCCCTCGCGAACGTGAAATCGATGCGAGGATTGACCTGGGTCTGCCCGACGCCGTCGAGCGCGAACTCGATCGGGTCCTCGGCGGTCATCACGTTGAGCTCGCCGCGCGGCAGCCGCGACATCGCGGCGTACAGCGTCGTCGTCTTGCCCGACCCGGTCGGGCCGGTGACCAGCAGAATGCCGTGCGGCTCGCGTACCAGAGCGTCGATAGCGTCGCGCGTAGGTTCGCTCATGCCCAGCGCCGCGAGGTCGAGCCGCGCCGTATCCTTGTCGAGCAGGCGCAGCACGACGCGCTCACCCGGGCCGGTCGGCAAAGTCGACACGCGAACGTCGACGCTTTTGTCGCCGAGCTTCAACGCCATCCGCCCATCCTGCGGCAGGCGCTTCTCGGCGATGTCGAGGCTTGCCATCACCTTGAGTCGCGACACCAGCGCGGCGTGCAGCGCACGCGGCGGCTCGACGATGTCGCGCAACACGCCGTCGACGCGGAAGCGCACGACCGATCGCGCTTCGTACGGTTCGAAGTGCAGGTCCGACGCACGTTCGCGCAGCGCCTGCAGC
This sequence comes from Casimicrobiaceae bacterium, assembly GCA_035996965.1. Lineage (GTDB taxonomy): Bacteria > Pseudomonadota > Gammaproteobacteria > Burkholderiales > Casimicrobiaceae > PALSA-1003. Next base: position 9,731 of record DASYJB010000156.1, read on the forward strand.
AACAAGGCGTTGATCATCCGGATCACCGGCGCATCGGAGGTGGCGCCGAGCAGGTCCTCGGCCTGCGGAATATCCTGCAGCAGCCGCGCGAGATCGGCGTCGCGCGAGAGGTCGCCCGAAAACTGGGTGACCGGCGCCGCCTGGTTGTAGGCCGTCGCGAGCTCGGCGGCGAAGCGCTCGGCGTTGACCGTCAGCGTCTTCAGCGGCCGCTGCAGGACGCGGCTGAGCTCGGCGATGCCCTCGACCGATGCGTCGCTGCGCGCCAGCACGAGAACCGATTCGCCGTCGTCCTTCAGCGGCAGCACGCCGTGCATGCGCGCGAATGCATACGGAACGCGCTCGAGCGTCGCCGGCGCTGCGCTCGCGCCAGACGAGGAAGTGGAGATCGGTGCCGGCATGGGCCCGCGGGCCTTGCTGCCTATTTGGCGCCGGGCGGCGGCGCGGGCGGCGTCGCCACCGGCGCCGGCGGCTGGGTGATCGGCGGCAGTCGCGGCTCGGTCGTGTCGGGCCAGAACGGGCGCGGTCCGGGCGCCAAGCGCTGCTGCTCGCCGATCAGGTAATCGTAGCGATCCCCGGTAAGCGATGCGCCTGCGCTGCTGGTGCGGACGACCGTCGGCTTGAGGAACACCATCAGGTTGGTCTTGATCCGGCGCCGGTTGTCGTAGCGGAACAGCTGGCCGAACACCGGAACGTCGCCGACCAGCGGAACCTTGCTCGTGCCGTCAGTGAACGAGTCCTGGATCAATCCGCCCAGCACGATGATCTGGCCGTCGTCGACCATCACCGTCGACTCGAGCGAGCGCTTGTTGGTGATGATGCCGGCGGCGTTGGTCGTGTCCTCGATCCGCGAGACTTCCTCGTAGATCGTCAGCTTGACGCTGCCGCCCTCGGTGATCTGCGGCTTGACCCTGAGGATCAGGCCGACGTCCTTGCGCTCGATCGTCTGGAACGGCGTCACCGTCGCGGTCGATCCGGTCTGCGCATACTGGCCGGTGATGAACGGCACGTTCTCGGCGACGATGATGCTGGCCTGCTCGTTGTCGAGCGTCAGCAGGTTCGGCGTCGAAAGTATGTTGGTGTTCGCGTCGGAGGCGAGCGCGCGCGCCAGCAGAGCGAGATTGGTGATTATGCCCAGGCCAGGGATGTTGATCGTGCCGCGAATGATGCCGAGGTTCAGCCCCTGCCCCAGCGCGCCCAGGTTCGACTGCGCGTCGATGATGTTGGTGCCGGTGCCGCGCGTGCCGAAGTTGGTGCCGCCGCCGACCTGCGTCGCGCCGTTGTTGAGCTTGTTGGCGTCGAGCAGGTTCCACTGAATGCCGAACTCGGCGGCCTTGTCGGCCGAGACCTCGACGACCAGCGCTTCGACATAGATCTGCGCGCGACGAACATCGAGCTTGTCGACTACGGCGCGAATATTGTTGTACAAGGGTTCCGAGGCCATCACGAGCAGTGCGTTGTTGGCAGCGTCCGCCTGTATAGTCACCCCGGCTGCGGCAAACCCGGCAGCATTGCCGGCGACCGGTGACGCGGTCACGCTAGCCGTCGCACCGGCACCGGCTGCGGTAGCAGTCGTCATTCCGCCGGAGGTGAGCCCCCCGGAGTTTGGCGCCAGCGACGCCGCCGGCGACACCTCGCCTGCGTCACCACCGCCGCTGAACAGCGCGCGCAGCGTCCTCGCCACGCGCACCGCATCGGCGTTCTTCAGATAGATGATCGAAATGTTGCCGCCGGCGCGTCCCGGCGTGTCGAGCTCGGCGATCAGGGCGCGCACGCGCGCGAGCCGCGCAGCGTTCTCGCCACGGACCAGCACGCTGTTGGAGCGCGCGTCGGCGACCAAGGTCAGCCGCTGCTGCGCATCCGCCGCCGCGCCGGCGCCGGGCGCGGTATCGGCAAGCAGCCGCGTCAGCATCGGCACGATGTCGAGCGCGGAGGCGTTGCGCAGCGGCACGACGATAGGCTCGCCGGCGGGCGCCACGTCCAGCGACGCGATGATGCGGTCGATGCGTTTCAGATTTTCCGCATAGTCGGTGATCACCAGCGCGTTCGCGGTCGGCACGGCGGCGATCGCATTGTTCGGGGTGATCAGCGGCCGCAGCACATTGACCAGCTGGGTCGCCGATTCGTACTTGAGCGTGTACACGGCGGTGACCAGGCGATCGCCGCCGACGGTGACGGGACCGGTAACCACCGGCATGCCCTGCTGCTTGGCTTCGGCTTCGGGCACGATCTTGGTAACGCCGCCGGGACCCTCGATCGCGGCCAGCCCCTGCAACCGCAGCGCCGAGAGCAGCGTCGGGTAGATCAGAGCGCGCGGGACCGGCGTGGCGGAAACGATGTTGACTACACCCTTCACCCGCGGATCAAGCACGAAGTTTCGGCCGGTCATTTCGCCGACGGCCCGGATGACGGCGTCGATGTCGGCGTTGACGAAATTGAGCGTCACCGCATCGTCGGCTGCACGCAGCGGCTGGGCCCACAGGACGGCTGTGACCGCGGCCGCGGCAAGCAATTGGCTCGGTCGGCTCACGGAGAGCGGGAAGTTGGGCTTGGCGTCGTTGCCGTCATATCGCTCCGTGTCGCGAGCTTTACCGCGTGGGGCCGAAAATCCGGGCAATGATAGCATGCAGGTCGACCCCCGCCGGAGTGCGGCCGGACGCCTTCGGGATGTTGAATCCGCCGTGCCATCTCGCGCCATCTAAGGCCATAAACCACGATTTCTCAGGAGCGCGTATGCCCAGCCAGTTTGTCCGTTTTCGTGTCATGCCGGTGGCGTTCGGGGCGCTGCTGGCCGCGACGCTGTGCCTCGCTGCCGCCCCCGGTGTAGCGGCCGATGCGCCAGCCAAAGGTGGCGCGGCCGCCGTGCAGAAGTCGCCGCCCGCCCCCGCGGCAACCCCCGCCGACCCGTCGCCGACCGCAGGCGACGTTACCGCAACCATCAACGAGGCGGATGACCCGTTCCCGTTCGGCCGCCACCGCGGCCGCATGCAGTTCGACGACTTCGACTCGTTCAAGCAGGCGATGGACGTTGCGCCATGGATCGTCGGCGTCGTCTTCCTGGTGCTCGGGTCGATCTTTCTCACGCCCATCATCCTGCTGGTCGGCATCATCTGGTACAAGCTGCGCAAGACGCGCCTGCAGAACGATGCCGTGCTGAAGCTCGCCGAAAGAGGCGTCATGCCTTCCGCCCAGGCGGTCGACGCGGTGATGGCCGGAACACCGCCAGCGCAAGCGGTACCGGCGGCAATCGCCGCCGCCGTTCCCCAGGCAGTGGCGACACGACGCCGCGCCGTGTGGTCGGACCTGCGCAAGGGCGTGCTCCTGGTCGCGGTCGGGCTGGCGCTGGCTCTGTATTCGATCACCAGCGCCGGCGAGCCGAACTGGCTGGGTCTGGTGCTGCTTTTCGTCGGCGCAGGCTATGTCGCGTTATGGTGGCTGGAAGACCGGCATCTGGAGCGTCGCGTCGGCGGCGACGGCAACGGTTGAACGGAGACGTGCGCACGCCGGCAGGCAATCTCGATGTCGTCCACCCCGGTCAGCGACGCGCAGCTGATCGCCCGCGCAGTCGTCCAGGACGATCGCCATGCTTTTGGCGAGCTGGTGCGGCGGCACCAGTCCGCCGTGCGCTCGACCTTGCGCCGGCTGACCGGAGGCAACATCGCGCAAGCCGACGATCTGGCTCAGGAGACTTTCTTGCTCGTCTACCGCAATCTGAAGTCGTTTCGCCAGGAAGCCAAATTCTCGACCTGGCTATATCGGATCGCCTACAACGTTTTTCTGGCCGACGCGCGAAAGATCAAGGAGCTGCCGATGCCCGAGGACACCGAGGGCGAAGCGGTCGCCCTGGCGGACACAGCGGGGCCGAGCATCTCGCGGCAGGCGGCCTTGAGCATCGATCTCGAGCGCGCGATGCGGGTGCTTTCCGAGCCGGAGCGGGCGGCGATCGTGCAGTGCTATCATAATGACCTGTCGCACGAGGAAGCCGCGCAGGTGCTGGGCTGCCCGGTCGGCACGGTGAAAACGCACATCCTGCGCGCCAAGCAAAAATTGAAGGCACGCCTGAACGCATGGAGCCCTCAAGCATGACAACGCACGACATCGATGGTGACTGGCTCGACGCGGCGCTTGAAGAGGCGGGACACGAGCATCGTGCAGCGTATGTCGCCGACGACGGTTTTACCGCGCGGGTGATCGGCCGTCTGCCTGCGGTGCCGACGCTGCCTGCGTGGCGGCGGCCGGTGATCGTGCTTCTTTGGCTTCTGGCCGGCGCCGCCGCGATGGTTTCGCTGCCGGGCGCGTTCGACGATGCGTTCCGCGGGAGCGTGGCACTGCTGCTCGGACATCGGATGGGACTGGCCGACTTCGCGCTGCTGCTCCTGCTATGCGGCGCCGCGGCGTGGACATCGCTGGTGTACGCGGCTCGAGCCAACTAGACGAGCGCCGCCCGGGAGCGGCGCGCACAACGCGCCGCCGACAAAAAAGAATGGCCGCCCTTCGAGGCGGCCATCTTGTTTGCGGTCCGCATCGACCACGTTGCGCTACTTCAAGACGAAATTGATTTCGACTTCCGCGATATAACGCTCGCCGTCGGCCTGGAACCTCCATCGCGAAAGCGCGCGAATCACCTCCCGATCGAATACGCGTGGCGGGCTCGAGTCGACAATCTTGACCTCGCTGACCAAGCCCTTTTCGTCGACTTGCAGGCGCGCGACGACCCTGCCGCTTTCGACGCCGTCGCGAATGGCTTTCTCCGGAAAGACAGGATCGACCTTGTCGATGGGTACGAGGCCCCGACGGATCGCGGGCTTCGGCGCCGGCGGCGGCTCCGGCGGCGGCGGCGGCGCGATCACGTGCGGCTCGGGCGGTGGCGTAATCGACGGCGCCGCGATCACCG
>DASYJB010000157.1:0-7918 GCA_035996965.1 Casimicrobiaceae bacterium
TGACGTCGAGCGAGACTTCGTCGAGCGCGCGAAACGCGCCGAACGTCTTGGTGACGCGATCGACGATCAGTCGCGCCATGGCAGCACGCCCCTTGCCGGCTTGCCGGTGAGCAAGGTCGAGAGCATCAGCGCGATGGTCACGGCGACGGTCAGCATCGCCAGTGCCGCGGCATACGTCGAGTCGCCACCCTGCTGGAACGAAAATACGACCACGCCCAGCGTCTCGGCGCCCGACGACCACAGCAGCGCCGATACCGTCAGCTCGTTGAACGCGGTGAGAAACACCAGCAGCGCGCCGGCGGTCGCCATCGGAGCGACCAGCGGCAGGATGATCGTCGCCAGGCGTCGCAACAAACGCGCGCCGGCGATCTGCGCGGCCTCCTCGAGCGTGCGGTCGAGCTGGTAGTAGCCGCCGATCACCGGGCGCAGGCCCAGCACGAGAAAGCGCGCCAGATAGCCGAACAGGATGATCCAGACGGTGTTGTAGAGCGTCAGCCCAAGCACCGGCAGCGGTTTCAGGAAGACCAGGATGGCGGCGATCGCGAGCACGACGCCGGGCAGCGCGTACGGCATTTCGGCGACCAGGTTCAGCACGCGCAAAAGTCGCGAGCGGCGCCAGACCAGGAAATACGCGAGCGGAACGGCGACCAGGACGATGACGATGGCGGCCGTGGCCGACAGGCTGAAGCTGTTGACGAAGGCGCGTTTCGCGGCCGCGTGATCGAACAGCACGTAATCGTAGTTCGACAAGGTCGCGGACTTCGCCGTCAGCGGCACGCCAGCCGCAGGCACGAGCGAGCTCAGCAGCAGCGCGACTAGCGGCAGCACCAGCACGACGATGGTCAAAATCCACAGTGCGATCTCGACGGCGGGACGCCAGCGCGCGAGCTCGAACGGCCGCATCGCGTTCGATGTCGTCGTGATGCGGAAATCCCGCCGCCGCAGCATCAGGTCCTGCAGGAAGATGCCCAGAACGGCGATGAAGCCGATCAGGCACGACAGCACGGCGACCTCGGACAGCACGCTCGGCCCCAGGCCCGCGAGCCGCTGGTAGATCAGCGTCGGCAGGACCAGGTAGTTGCCCGGGATACCGAGAAACGCCGGAATGCCGAAGTTGCCCAGGCACGAAACGAAGCAGAGCGCGATACCTGCGACCAGCGGCGGCGTCATCAGCGGCAGCACGATCGTGCGCAGAATCGTCAGCGGCGTAGCACCCGCCGCGAGGCCCGCTTCGAGCAGCTCCTGCGGCAAGGTGCGCAGTCCGGCGCGCAAGGTCAGGAACACCAGCGGCGCATACTGAACGCCCAGCAGCAGGATGATGCCCTGCGCCGAATAAAGCGGGTTGCGGCTGCCCATCGCTGGCGCGAGGCCGATCATCTTGAGCAGCGTGCTCGACGGCCCGAACAACTGCAGCCACGCCAGTGCCACGACCTGCGGCGCGATCATCAGCGGCAGCACGAAGCAGAAGACAAAGGCGTTGCGCCCGCGGACATCGGTCAGCCCGACCAGCACCGCAACCGTCGCGCCGAGCAGCATGGCCAGCGCCGTGCCGCCGCATGCCGTCACCAGGCTGTGCTGGGTCGCGGTCCAAGTCGTGGCGCTCGACAGAACGTTCGAGAGCGCGGCGGTCGAGAACCGGCCGCTCGGTGCGACGCCTTCGAACAGCAGCCGCGCCAGCGGCAGCAGTGACAGGATCGCGACGATCGCGACCAGCACCCACAACAGCGCGGTTTCCTCGGCGCGCTCGCGCCAGCCTGCGGTGTCCGCCATCGTGGCGCCGGCGGCTCGGGACTAGGGCCTAGTTACCGAAGAGCTCGGCGAAACGCTTCAGATTGGCGCTGTTGTTCTGCACCACGTTGCCGATGTCGGTCGGCATCAGCTTGATGACCGTTCCCGGCGGCAGCCACGACGGGGTGCCGACGCTCGCCCTGGCCGGAATGTAGCCCATAGCCAGCGCGAGCTTCTGTCCTTCGTCCGACAGGATGAAATCGATGAACGCGCGCGCGGCCGCGGGATTCTGCGCCGTCTTCAGCATCGCTACCGGCTCGGTCACCGCGGGCACGCCTTCGGCCGGAAAAATGAAGTCGATCGGCGAGCCTTTCGCCTTGGCGTTGAACGCCATGAAGTCGACCAGCACGCCGTAGGGCTTTTCCCCGCTCGCGACGGCGGTCAGCACCGCGCCGTTGCCGCGCACTGCCACTGCTTCGTCAGCCCTGAGCTTTTCGAAAAAGGCCCAGCCGAGATCCGGCCGCGCGGTCATCGTTCCGAGCATAATCGCCGCGGCGCCCGAATACAGCGGGCTGGGCATCGCGATCTGTCCCTTGTTTTCCGGCTTGGCGAGATCGGCCCAGGAAACCGGACGGTTTTTGGCCGCGGTGTTGACCGCGATGCCGGTCGTGATCAGCTTGGAGCCGAAATAAGTTCGGTCGGCGTCGTAAGTGCCCGCCGCGAGCCCGGCGACCTTGGCTTCAGGATACGCGACCAGCCGGCCGTCCTTTTTCAGCGCTTCCATGCTCGCCGCGTCGGCGATCAGCAGCACATCGGCCTTCGGTGCTCCACCGGCGAATTCGGCGGCAAGCTTGCCCATCACCTCGGTCGTGCCGGAGCGAAATACCTCGACCTCCACGCCGGGATACGCCTGCTTGAACGCCGCAGTCGTCTGCGTTGCGTCGCGCTCGGGTTGCGACGTGTACAGCACCAGCTTGCCCTTCGGGGCCTGCGCGTGCGCCCAAAGAGGCGCCAGCATTGAGGCCAGCGCCGCAGCGAGCAATACGCCGCGCGATAAGTAATTCATGTGACTCCTCCGCAATGAATCGACACCGGATCGATGCCGCTGCTCGTTCTTATACCTTCCGCCGTGCCGCTCGGCAACGACTGGCTCCGCTGTCGGGTACCGATGATTCCGGGCTGCCGAAAATCACGACAGGCCCTCCGGATGCTCGATCGCCTCGCGCAAGTCGGCGACGAAGCGCGCCGCGGTTACGCCGTCGACGATCCGATGGTCCGACGACAACGTGAAAGTCGCCATCGGACGCAGCACGATTTGGCCGTCGCGCCCCACCGGCGTGTCTGTCGTGCGCCCGATCGCGAGAATCGCACTTTCGGGCGGGTTGATGATCGCCGTGAACGCATCGACGCCGTACATGCCGAGATTGGAAATCGTGAACGTGCCGCCCCGCATGTCGTCGGGCACGATCTGGCGCGCGCGGACCGCGGCGCGAAGCCGCGCGAACTCGCGAGCGAGCTCGTCCAGTGTGTGCGTAGGCACGTCGCGCAGCACCGGCACGAACAAGTCGCCCTGGTCGTCGATCGCGACCCCGATGTTGATCCGGGCATGCAGGCGCACGGCATCGCCTTCGATGCTGGCGTTGAGCAGCGGGTGGAGCGCCAGAACGCGGCCGGCGAGATAGGCAAGCGCGACCGTCATGCTCGGACGTGTGCGGTCGGGCGCTGCCCGTGCACCGCCCGGGCCTCGCAGCGCCGCCTGCAGCGCGCCCATTTCGATCTGCGCGGAGAGGAAGAAGTGCGGCGCGGTTCGTGCGCTTTCGGCAAGGCGCTGCGCGACGATGCGGCGAACCGGATTGAAGGGAACAAGGCGATCGCTGCTTGCGACGGGGCTCTCAGGCGCCGGACCCGCGTGGGCGGCGACGTCCTTTTCGACGATGCGACCGGCCGGACCGGATCCGACGATGTCGGCGAGATTCACGTCGAGCATGCGAGCAGCTCGGCGAGCGAGCGGCGTGGCGCGAATCGAGTCCGAGGGCGCGACGGTCGCAGCCTCCACCGAAGCCGCCGGTTTCGGCGAGCTGGTTGCGTGATCGATACGCGCCGTTGCCGCGGATGGCGGCGTCGTCCTGGTGCGCTCCGCGGTTGCGGGTAGCGACGCCCCGGCCTCCGCGTCGGTGTCGATCCAGCCGACGACCGTACCGACGGCAACGGGCTCGCCGGTGATCGGCGCCAGGTCGCGAATGACGCCGCTGCCCGGAGATTCGACTTCCATCACCGACTTGTTGGTCTCGATATCGAACAGGATCTGGCCCTGCCGCACGCGATCGCCAGGCGCCACCTTCCATTCGGTGATGATCCCGTCGTCCATGTCCATGTCGACCTTGGGCAGGATGACTTCGACCGGCATCAGGCGCGTCCTTCGCGCACCAGGCGGCGCGCCGCGACGACGATGTCGTCCTCCTGCGGGACCGCCGCCTTTTCGAGCACCGGGTTGTACGGCAACGGCACGTCGGCGCCGCCGAGCCGCGCGATCGGCGCGTCGAGAAAATCGAACGCATCGCTCTCGGCGATCATCGCCGAAATCTCGGCGCCTATGCCCATGATCTTGACGCCTTCGTAGACGATCAGCAGCCGGTGCGTCTTGCGCACGCTGGCGGCGATCGTCGTCAGATCGATCGGGCGGAGCGACCTCAGGTCGATGACCTCGGCGTCGATGTTCTCGGTGGCGAGCCGCGCGGCCGCCGCGACGGCGCGTATCGTCATGATCGAGCTGCCGACGATCGTCAGGTCGCGCCCGGCGCGGCGGATCGCCGCCTTGCCGATCGGCACGCGGTAAGGTTCTTCCGGCACGGGGCCCCGGGTCTTGTACAGCAGCTTGTGCTCGAAGATCAGCACCGGGTTCGGATCGTCGATCGCCGCCAGCAACAGGCCCTTGGCGTCGTGCGGCGTCGACGGCTGCACGACCTTGAGCCCCGGAACATGGGCGAACCAGGCTTCGAGGCTCTGGCTGTGCTGCGCCGCGGCGCCGGTGCCCGATCCGCCGGGCAGCCGTACGACCATCGGCACCGTCGCCTTGCCGCCGAACATGAAGTGGATCTTTGCCGCCTGGTTGACGATCTGCTCCATCGCCAAGGTCACGAAGTCCGAGAATTGCAGCTCGAGCACCGGCTTCATGCCGGTGATCGCGGCGCCGACCGCCGCGCCGGCGATCCCCAGCTCGCTGATCGGCGTATCGATCACGCGCTCGGGGCCGAACTTGTGGAACAGGTCGCCGGAGACGCCGAAGGCGCCGCCGTATACGCCGACGTCCTCGCCGAACAGAAACACTCGCTCGTCGGCCTGCATCGCCTGCGCCAAGGCTTCGCGTATCGCCTCGGCATACGACAGTTCGCGCGTTGCGGCTTCCGGAAGAGCGAGCTCAGTCGGCATAGACGTCGCGCGTCAGCTGGGCCGGATCGGGGTCGGGGCTCGCCTTGGCGAATTCAAGCGCATCGTCGATCGTCTTCTGCGCCGCCTGTTCGATCGCGAGCAATTCGGCCTCGGCGAAGCGGCCCTGCGCGATCAGCTCGCGCTCGAGGCGGCGAATCGCATCCTTGTCGCGCCAGGTCTCGATCTCCTCCTTGCTGCGATAGAGGTTGCGATCGCTCTTGGAGTGGCCGCGCAGCCGATAGGTCTTGCATTCGAGCAAGGTCGGGCCGCCGCCGCGCCGGGCGAGGTCGATCGCCGGCCCCGCCGCTGCCACGACGGCGGGGAGGTCGTTGCCATCGACGGCGAGGCCCGGCATCGCGTACGCCGGCGCGCGATCGGCGACGTTGGCCACGGCCATCGCGCGGGCGATGTCCATCGACATGCCGTATTTGTTGTTTTCGCAGACGAACACGATCGGCAGCCGCCAGATCGACGCCATGTTGAGCGACTCGTGGAAGGCGCCCTCGTTGGCGGCGCCGTCGCCGAAAAACACCATGCAGACGCGATGCTGCTTCTGCGCCTTGATGCTCATGCCGACGCCGACGGCGATCGGCAATCCGCCGGCGACGATCCCATTGGCGCCGAGATTGCCCCCTTCGACGTCGGCGATGTGCATCGAGCCGCCGCGGCCGCGGCAATAGCCGTTTTCCTTGCCGAAGAACTCGGCGAACATGCGCGCTGGATCGGCACCTTTGGCGATGCAATGGCCGTGGCCGCGATGCGTCGACAGAATGTAGTCGTCGCGCGCGAGCTCGAGCGTCGCGCCGACCGCACTCGCCTCCTGCCCGATCGACAGATGCATCGTGCCGTGGATCAGGCCGCGCATATAGCTCGCCTCGGCGGCCTCTTCGAACTTTCGGATCAGCTGCATCCGTGACAATGCGACGCGCAACGCGTCATCGCCGAGCGCGGCGAGCTCCGGACGCTCGGGCGCCTGCGTGGACGGGATGCGGCTGCCGGGAGCGATAGCCACGATCAGTCCGCCGCCGCGGACGACGGCGCGGTGCGACAGCGCCTGCCGCCGGTCATGACACGACGGCGACGGCGGGCTCGTCGCTCGCGGCGCGGATCAACGCGTCCTGCGCCCTGCGCACCTGCACGATCTTGAGTCCTTCGTCCGGCACGCAGTTGGCGTAGCTCAGGAATTCTCCCTTGGCGATTGGAAGCCTGACCACGGCGCCCTGCGCGAGTCCCAGCGGCAATGCATCGCGGGCGAGCGCGTCGGCGCGCGACAGCGCGAAGCCGCGGTAGCAATATTCGCCGATCGCGTCGAGCGTTTCGCCGACGGCGAGATCGCGCTTGGCGCGCGCGGCGACTTCGGCCGATGGAATCGGCAGCGGTCGCATGTGGCTTTGTCCGAACAGCACCGCGGCGGCGGCCGACAGCGGCACTTCCAGGCTGGTCAGATGGTACGGACGGAAGAACGTGTAGTAGGGGCCTTCGCCCAGGTGCAGGTCGTTCATCCGTTCGCGCAGCCGCGGGTGGCGCATTTCGGCGACGACGAATACGCCTGGCGCGACTCCCGGGGAGACGGTGAAATCGACGACGCCCTTGCGCGACAGCAGGCCGCCTTCTTCGCGCGGACACAGTACCTTGTGCAGCGAGGCCAGCGGCGCGTCGGGCCCATGCATGCCCGGGATGTCGGGGACGAGCCCGGTGGCGTTGGCGATCGCGACCATTTCCACCATCGTCTTCGAGCCGTCGACGAACTCGACCAGCATGCGCGGATTCATGTTGCGTCGTTTCGCTTCCTCGACGTAAGCGTCGGGCGTCGCGTCGATACGAAACGCGTTGTTCTTGCCCTTGCCGGCGGCCACGATCGGATAACCGAGACCGCGCACGAAATTGATCAATTCCATCGTCGAGCTCGGCTCGTCGCCGGCGCCCAGCGTGTAGACGACGCCGGCGCTCGCCGCCTTGGCAGCGAGGTAGGCGCCGATGGTGACGTCGGCCTCGACATTCATCATGACGATGTGCTTGCCGGCGGCGATCGTCGCCAGCGCCACCTCGGCGCCGACGTTCGGATTGCCGGTCGCGTCGATGACGACGTCGACGCCCTCGGCGGCGCACACATCGCGATGCGAGCGCACGACGGCCAGCTGGCCGCGCGAAATGGCGCGCGATACTGCGGCGCTCCCTTCGACCAATAGCGGTTCGAGCGCGCCGGTTCCGGCGATCGCGCGCGCGGCGAATACGTTGTCGACGATCGCATCGGCGGCCGCGACGACGTCGATGCCGGTCATCAGCGCGGTCTGGACGATGATGTCGGTGCCCATCTGGCCCGCACCGATCAGGCCGACGCGCACCGGCCGGCCCTCGATCTGGCGAAACTTCAGTGCCTCGGCGATCGAATCGCCCAGTCTCGGCATCGACGGGTCGGGCATGGCTCCTCGCTTTGTGCTGGCGTCCGGCGACGGGGCGGCGTCCGGACTTTTGTATTATATGACGAACATATATCCAACCCTACGGATTCGTCAAGGTTGTCGGGTCCTCGCCACCACCCGCAGGGCCGCCCGGGCGCTTGCCAGTCTCGGGCAACGATGCCACGCTTCGCAGCCCGAAAGACCGCAAGGAAGGCGCCGATGCCAGCGAAAGAGCGACCCGCAACCCGAGAGCCGGCGGCCTCGCCGGATCTCAGGGTCAGGGCCGCGTGGTTGTACTACGTCGAGGCCATGACCCAGGAACAAATCGCCCGGTTCATGAACATTAGTCGGGCCAAGGT
>DASYJB010000158.1:0-2037 GCA_035996965.1 Casimicrobiaceae bacterium
GCCGCACAGGCGCATCTCGAGCGCTGGCTGGGCGGAAAGCAGGAGTTCTTCAAGGCATGAGCGCCGATGCCCGCGACTGGCTGTCACGCGGCAATGCGTACGCCCGCGGCGGCCAGCTCGCCGCGGCGGCCGAAGCCTATCGCGAAACCTTGGCGCGCGAGCCCGGATGGAACGATGCGCGCTTCAATCTGGGCTTGATGCAAAAGCGGCTTGGCGATCCCGCATCCGCGATCCGAGCGTTTCACGCGGCCTGGGTCGGCGACCCGCTGCTGTTCGAGGCCGCGCGGCAATGCGTCGCGACGATTGCCGATTCGGTGCGGGCAGGCGAGCGCACTAACGCGCCGCTACTGACGCTCGGCTCCGCTGCGCCCGATCTTGCGGTCAGCATCGTCATCTGCTCGATCGACGATGTCCGGCACGAGCGCGCCGTCGCCTTGTATCGCCGGCTCTTTGCCGCGGTGCGCCACGAGATCGTGTCGATCCGCAACGCGCGCTCGCTCGCCGAGGCCTGGAACTGGGCGCTTCGGCACAGCGTCGCCGACGTCGTCGTACTTTCGCACGACGACGTCGACATTCTGGCGCCCGATTTTGCCGTGCGACTATTCGAGCGCCTTCGAGCGTTCGATGTCGTCGGCGTTGCGGGCAGTACGCGCAGTGACGGTCCTGCGATCGGTTGGAGCGGCCATCCGCATTTGCGCGGCTGGATCACGCACCGCGTGCCGGACAGCGTCAACTGGCAGGTCGATGTGCTCGATCCGCGTCCGGTCGCCGGCGACATCGTCCTGCTCGATGGTGTCCTGCTTGCCGGCAAACGCGAAGCCTTCCAGTCGGCCCCCTTCGACGACGTGAACTTCGACGGCTTCCACCTGGCCGATCTCGACTGGTCGTACCGTGCCGCGCAGTCGGGAGTCAGGCTCGGCGTCGCCGGCGACTTGCTGCTGGTCCACGCCTCCCGCGGCAATTACGACGCGACCTGGCAGCGTTACGCCGACCGTTTTTGCCGCAAGCATGATGTGGGGCGCTCGTCGCCGGCGCCGTCTTCGTTCTTCGGCGCGTCGCTGGAAAATCCCGAACAAGTCCGCGCTTTTTTCGGGTACCTTGCCGAACTGTCGTCCTGAGCGGCGCATCCGTCCGGCACGCAATACCGTATTGCGATAAAATATCAGTGACTTGCGATCGATCACCATGCCTCTCTACGCCCTTGGCTTGAACCACGCGACCGCGCCGGTCAAGGTGCGGGAGCAGGTCGCATTCCAGCCTGACTCGCTGGGTGTCGCGCTGCGCGACCTGATCGCGCAGCCGAGCGTCAAGGAAGCGGCGATTCTGTCGACCTGCAACCGGACCGAGGTCTATTTCAGCGCCGCTGAAGCGGCACCGGTCGAGCGCTGGCTGGAGAGCTTCCACCGGGTGCCCTCCGAGTCGCTGCATCCTTACGTCTACACGTTGCCGCAGGATCGCGCGGTCTCGCATGCCTTTCGTGTCGCCAGCGGGCTCGATTCGATGGTGCTCGGCGAGCCGCAGATTCTCGGCCAGATGAAGCACGCGGTGCGCAGCGCCGAGGCGGCCGGCGCGCTGGGCCTGATCCTCAATCGCCTTTTCCAGCGCACGTTCGCGGTGGCCAAGGACGTGCGAACGAACACGGACATCGGCAGCGCGTCGATTTCGATGGCCGCGGCCGCGGTAAAGCTTGCCGAACGAATCTATCCGTCGCTGGCCGACCAGCACCTGCTGCTGATCGGGGCCGGCGAGATGATCGATCTCGCCGCCGCGCATTTTGCCGCAAAGCATCCGAAGTCGATAACCGTTGCCAACCGCACGCTCGAGCGCGGCGAGCAGCTGGCAGCGCGCTTCGGAGCGAGTGCGATCACCCTGAACGAGCTGCCCGAGCGCCTCGCCCAGTTCGACATGATCGTGACATCGACCGCGAGCTCATTGCCTATCCTGGGCAAGGGCCTGCTCGAGCGGGCGATCAAATCGCGCCGTCATACGCCGATGTTCATCGTCGATCTCGCGGTGCCACGCGACGTCGAGCCCGAA
>DASYJB010000159.1:0-3262 GCA_035996965.1 Casimicrobiaceae bacterium
TATCTGACCGCCGCGGGCGAATTCAGCGGGGGGGTGATCCTGCCGGGCGTCGGACTGATGTTGCGCGCCCTGCACCAGCACACCGCCGCTCTGCCGGACGCCGATGGCGAATATGTCGAAAATCCGCTGCAGACGGTCGACGCGATCACCAGCGGTTGCCAGCACGCGCAGGCCGGGGCGATCGAGCGGGTCTATCGCATGCAGGACGCGAAAGCGCCCGGAATGGTCTGCCTGATCTCGGGCGGCGCGGCGCGCGCTCTGGCGCCGCGGCTCGTCATACCGTTCGAGCTGCATGACAACCTGGTGCTCGAGGGACTTTATTGCATCAGCCGGAAGCTCGCTTCGGCCTGACCCCCGACCAGTCATTGCGGCCTCGCTTCCGGACGCGAGAGCCGGTGAACGCCCGACGGTGCGACGCGGTCGTATTGGCAGGATAATCGACATCCTGTCACCGGAGCCAAAGTCATGAGCGAGCAACGAGAAGTCGTCATCCTGAGCGGGGTACGCACTGCGATCGGAGACTACGGCGGAAGCCTGAAGGATCTGCCGCCGACCGAATTGGCCGCCAGAGTGGTCAAGGAAGCGCTGAGCCGGGCGAAGGTCGATCCCAAAGACGTCGGCCAGTGCGTCTTCGGCAACGTGATCCACACCGAGGCCAAGGATATGTACCTGTCCCGTGTGGCCTCAATCAACGGCGGCTTGCCGCACGACACCGGTGCGCTGACCTTGAACCGTCTCTGCGGCAGCGGACTGCAGGCGATCGTCAGCGCGTCGCAATACATCCTGCTGGGCGATACCGAGGCCGCGGTCGCCGGAGGAGCCGAGAGCATGAGCCGGGCCGCGTACGCCAATCCGACGCAGCGCTGGGGAACGCGCATGGGCGACGCCAAGGACATCGACATGATGGTCGGCGCGCTGACCGACCCGTTCGACACGATCCATATGGGCGTCACGGCGGAAAACGTCGCGACCCGGTGCGGCATCACGCGCGAGCAGCAGGATACTTTTGCCGTCGAGAGCCACAAGCGCGCGGCGGCGGCGATCGCCGCCGGGCATTTCAAGAGCCAGGTCCTGCCGATCGAGCTCAAGAGCAAAAAAGGTCCGACGGTGTTCGACACCGATGAACACGTGCGCGGCGAGTCGACCGCCGAAGGCATGGCCAAGCTCCGCGCCGTCTTCGCCAAGGAGAACGGCACCGTGACGGCGGGCAACGCGTCCGGAATCAACGACGCGGCAGCCGCCGTGGTGCTGATGGAAAAATCCGCGGCCGCGAAAAAGGGCTTGCAACCGAGGGCGCGGCTAGTCGCCTACGGACACGCCGGCGTCGATCCGAAGGTCATGGGGCTCGGGCCGGTCAGCGCCGTCAAGCGAGCACTGGCGAAGGCGGGATTGAAGCTCGAGCAGATGGATGTGATCGAATCGAACGAAGCGTTCGCCGCCCAGGCGCTGGGCGTCAGCAAGGAGCTCGGCATGAACGCGGCCAAGGTCAATCCGAACGGCGGCGCGATCGCGCTCGGCCACCCGATCGGCGCGACCGGTTGCATCCTGACGATCAAGGCGATGTACGAATTGCAACGGACCGGCGGGCGCTACGCGCTGATCACGATGTGCATCGGTGGCGGCCAAGGGATCGCGGCCATCATCGAGCGCGTCTAAACCCGCGCGTTCAGGCTTCCTCGAAGCCGATTTCCTTCAGGAAGGTGTTGCGCTCCTGGTCGCCCAGATGACCGGCGACCAGGCGCACGAATTCCTGCCGGCTGGTGGCTTTTTGCGCCGCGCGGCTGGCGACGACTTTGGCGATCGGCCCCAGGTAGACCGCGAGCTGGTTACTGGTCTGGTCGACGAAGCTCTGCTCGAGCGCCGCCTGCCTCAGCATCGACCGCGTATTGGTGCCGGTGGAGATCGCGGCGCCCTGCGCGGTTGCGTCCGATCCCGCGCCTGCGCTGCCTATGCCGGCGCTGAATTTCTCGCGCGTGGCCGGATCGCTGATGTTTTCGGCGAGCAGGGCGTAAAGCTTTGCCAGGTCGGCCGTTTGCGTGGCCGCCTTGCGCGTCATCACCTTGGCCATCGGACCGACATAGTGCGCGAGCTGTCGCTCGACGGTGCGCAGGATCGTGTCTTCCCACACCGGCGGCGCGGCGATCGACGGTCGCATCGCCGCGATCGCCGTGTTGATCTGCGTTGCCGCCGTCTCGTCGGGGTTCTGCAGCGATGGCGCATTCAGCGCTTCACGCAGCGCGCGGCTGAACGCGCGCGCGTTCTGAAAACGCGCATCCGGGCTTTTCTCCAGCGCCACCGCCAGGACGGCGTCGATCGTCGGTGACAGGTTGAGCCGCGACAGCGCCGACGGCGGCCGGGCACTCTCGTGGCATATCTTGTAGGCGATCGTCTCGGTCGCGCCCGCGAACGGCTTTTCGCCGGCGAGCAATTCGTAGAGCACGACCGCGGCGCTGAACAGATCGGAGCGACGGTCGACCGCCAGGCCCTGACATTGCTCGGGCGACATGTACGACGGCGTTCCCATCACCATGCCGAGCGTGGTCAGGTTCGACGTGTCGATGCGCGCGATGCCGAAATCGGCGACCTTCAACGTTCCGTCGGCGGTGAGGATCAGGTTCGCCGGCTTGATGTCGCGGTGGATTACGCCGCGCTCGTGCGCGAAGTCGAGCGCACGCAACAGCTGCGTCATGATCGACGCCACGTGCGGCAGGTCGAAGCTCGCCTTGCGCGCCAGGTACTCGCGCAGGCCGGTGCCTTCGACGTACTCCATGACGATGAAGGCGTTGGCCTCGTCCTCGCCGTATTCGTAGACGCTGACGATGTTCGGATGCAACAGCCGGCCGGCCGCCTTGGCCTCGTTCTTGAAGCGCGCCATCGACTGCTCGATCAGGTCCTGGTCGACGCGGTCCTTGCGCACCGTCTTGATCGCGACCGTGCGCTCGATGCCGGGGTCGAACGCCTTGTAGACGACGCCCATCGCGCCCTTGCCGAGCACGCTCTCGATCGTGTACTTGCCGATACGGGTAGGTTCAGTCAACTTCAGCTCGATTCGTCTTACGCCAGTATGCGCTCAGCCATGCGCGTCCAGCATCTTGATCGCCTGCACCATGCTGGTCTTCATCCGTCCAAGCGCTTCGGTCAGCACGCCGATCTCGTCCTTGCTCCTCGTCTGGAACTCACCCGCGTCGAGGTTGCCAAGACTCACCTCGTCCGCGAGCTTGGACAGTCGCTTGACGCGACGGATGACGAACAAGTAAAGCAT
>DASYJB010000160.1:0-2581 GCA_035996965.1 Casimicrobiaceae bacterium
TCGCTGGCTGCTGCCGCACTATGTGATGGCCGACATGCGCGATGTCGTCGCCGAGCTGAACGCCACCGGCTACGGGTTCGCCGAATCGTGGCTGGCGCCGTTTGTCGAGTTTCGTTTTCCCCGATTCGGCGTCGTCGACTATGACGGCGTGTCGATCGAATTGCGCCAAGCGATCGAGCCCTGGCACGTGCTCGGCGAAGAGATCAGCGGCACCGGCATGGCGCGTTATGTCGATTCCTCGGTCGAGCGCCTGCAGGTCAGGGCGAGCGGCATCACCGAGGGGCGGCATGCGCTGACCTGCAACGGGCGTCTGCTGCCGCTGACCGCGACCGGCGTGCCGCGGGAATTCGTCGCCGGCGTGCGGTTCAAGGCCTGGAGCCCGCCATCGGCGCTGCATCCGGCGATCGGCGCGCAGGCGCCGCTGGTCTTCGATCTGGTCGATACCCGGTCGGCACACGCGATCGGCGGCTGCACCTATCACGTCACTCATCCGGGCGGGCGCAACTACGATACGTTTCCGGTCAATGCCAACGAGGCGGAGGCGCGCCGCGTCGCGCGCTTCTGGCCGCATGGTCACACGCCCGGGCCGCTTGAAATCGCGCCGGAGGCGCCGAATCCGGCGACGCCGACAACGCTCGATCTGCGCTGGCAGCCGACCGGATAGGAACGCGCGATGCATCCGGTCCGTACCCGCTTTGCACCGAGCCCGACCGGGT
Organism: Casimicrobiaceae bacterium; assembly: GCA_035996965.1. Lineage (GTDB taxonomy): Bacteria > Pseudomonadota > Gammaproteobacteria > Burkholderiales > Casimicrobiaceae > PALSA-1003. The sequence goes on from DASYJB010000160.1 coordinate 717, forward strand.
ATCTGCATCTGGGCAACATCCGCTCGGCTTTGTACCCATGGGCTTACGCGCGCAAGCATGGTGGCGCATTCGTGCTGCGCATCGAAGACACCGACGCCGAGCGCTCGACGCAGGAAGCGGTGCAGGCGATTCTCGACAGCATGGCATGGCTCGGCCTCGAGTACGACGAAGGTCCGGTCTATCAGTCGCAGCGGATGGATCGCTATGCGGAAGTGATCGCCGCGATGCTCGCTGGCGGCACCGCTTATCATTGCTATGCGACGGCGGACGAGCTCGACGCGCTTCGCGCCGCGCAGCTCGCGCGCGGCGAAAAGCCGCGCTACGACCGGCGCTGGCGCCCGGAGCCCGGCAAGACGCTGCCCGCGCCTCCCGCCGGGATCCCCCCGGTCGTTCGCTTCCGCAACCCCCTGGGCGGCGTCGTCGACTGGCAGGATGCGGTCAAGGGCCGGATCGAAATCGGCAACGACGAGCTCGATGACCTGATCATCGCCCGGTCCGACGGCGCGCCGACCTACAATTTCTGCGTCGTCGTCGACGACCTGGACATGCGCATCACACACGTGATCCGTGGCGACGACCACGTCAACAACACGCCGCGCCAGATCAATATGATCCGCGCGCTCGGCGGCACCGAGCCGGTGTACGCGCACTTGCCGACGGTGCTGACGCCGGAGGGCGACAAGCTGTCGAAGCGGCACGGTGCGCGCGGGGTGCTGCAATACCGCGACGACGGCTATCTGCCCGAGGCGATGGTCAATTACCTGGCACGTCTGGGCTGGGCGCATGGCGACGCGGAGATATTCTCGTGCGGGGAATTCGTCGACTGGTTTGACCTGGCGCACCTTTCTTCCGCACCAGGGCGGTTCGATCCGGAAAAACTGAAGTGGGTCAATCACGAGCACATCAAGCGGCTGCCGGCGGACGAGCTCGGCCGACGGCTGCGCCCGTTTCTCGAACGTGCCGGGCTCGACGTCGCAGCCGGCCCGGCGCCTGCAAGCGTCGCCGAGCTGTTTCGCGACCGCATTGCCACCCTGGCGGAAATGGTCGACGCCGCGCACTACTTTTACGCAGACCCGACGCACGCGATAAACGTCCCGACCAAGTTCGCCGAGGTGATGACCGATCCCGTCAGATCCGCCTTGCCCGAACTGCTGGCCGCGTTCGAGAGCGTCGAGTGGACCCGTGAGGCGATCGGCGCCACGATAAAGGCGGTCGCTGCAAAGTGCGGCCTGAAAACCTCGCAACTCATGATGGCGGCACGGGCGCTCGTCACCGGCGAACCGCAAACCCCGCCGATCGACGCGGTGCTGGCGCTCCTCGGACGCCAGCACACGATCGACCGCTTGCACCGCGGGCTTGCCGGGTAAGCGCGCGTCGTTTGTACGCGACGACCGGTTCAGGTAAAATGGGAATTTCCTGAACTTGTCGCCCATGACCAAGTTCGTTTTCGTGACTGGCGGCGTCGTTTCCTCCCTGGGGAAGGGCATCGCCGCCGCGTCTCTCGCCGCGATTCTCACCTCCCGCGGCATCCGCGTCACCAATCTCAAGCTCGATCCGTACATCAACGTCGACCCGGGCACGATGAGCCCGTTCCAGCACGGTGAGGTGTTCGTCACCGAGGACGGCGCCGAGACCGACCTGGACCTCGGCCATTACGAGCGCTTCACCGACGTCAAGATGGGCAAGCGGAACAATTTCACGACCGGCCAGATCTACGAGAGCGTCATCCGCAAGGAGCGCCGCGGCGATTATCTCGGCGGCACGGTGCAGGTCATCCCGCACATTACCGACGAGATCAAGAGCTGGATTGCCAACGCTGCCGCGGTGAACGGGACGGAGGCCGAAGTCGCGGTGGTCGAAGTCGG
>DASYJB010000161.1:0-5338 GCA_035996965.1 Casimicrobiaceae bacterium
CACGCGGTCAGCGTAGCGGTCTGCGGGACGCGCTCGAGCTCGTCGATGGCATCCGTGGCATCGGCCGCGTCGACTTCACCGATCAGGACGTCGTGCGGCACCCATTGGTGGCCGCGCTGATCCGCGCGTATGACACGCGCGAGCTCGGCGCCGGGCGCGTCATCGCCATGGCCCGAAACGACGATCGCGCAGCGCCGGCGCAGCGCATCCTGCTCGTCGGCGCGCAACGGCAGCGATGCAGCCTGGCGAATCAGGATTTCGCCGGGGAACGAGGCAACACGCGTCCTGTCCCGCAAGTTCCGAAGTTAAAGGAGCGGATAAAATCGGTTGCCAGGCAAGACGCGCGGCCGAATGCGTACCCCGTGGTACGGTGAGGCCGCGCGACGCCGCATGGCGGCCGATTTTGCCGCGAACTATCGAGCGAACTTACGGGATAGGACACTAGCGCTCGCCGCCGGAGCCTGCGCCCGGGGCATCGATCCGTTCGCTGCGCGTGTGCTTTTCATAGGCGCTGATGATTTTTTGGACCAGCGGATGGCGTACGACGTCGGCGGCGCTGAATTCGGTGAAGGCAATGCCGCGAACGTCGGCCAGGACGCGGCGCGCCTCGATCAGGCCGCTTTTCTGGCCGCGCGCGAGATCGATCTGCGTGACATCGCCGGTGATCACCGCCTTGGTCCCGAAGCCGATGCGCGTCAGGAACATCTTCATCTGTTCCGGCGTCGTGTTCTGCGCCTCGTCGAGAATGATGAACGAGTGGTTGAGCGTGCGGCCGCGCATGTAGGCGAGCGGTGCGATCTCGATCGTGTTGCGCTCGAACAGCCGCGCCGTCTTGTCGAAACCCATCAGATCGTAGAGCGCGTCGTAGAGCGGCCGCAGGTACGGATCGACCTTCTGCGCCAGGTCGCCGGGGAGGAAGCCAAGCCGCTCGCCTGCCTCGACCGCAGGCCGCACCAGCACGATGCGCTTGACCAGGTCGCGCTCGAGCGCGTCGACCGCGCACGCGACCGCCAGGTAGGTCTTTCCGGTGCCGGCCGGCCCGGTGCCGAACGTGATGTCGTGCTCCTGGATGTGCTTCAGGTACAGGATCTGGTTGGTCGTGCGGCCGTGAAGATCGGCGCGGCGCGTGCGCAGCGTCAGCGCCTCGGCCGAAGCGTCCGCTGTGTGCGGCGCGGCTTCCCGCTCGGCGACGCTGCGCAATTCGACCAGGCCGAGCTGGATGTCGTCGATGGAGAGCGGCGCGTGCGCCTCGGCGTAGAAGCGCTCGAGCGCCGTAGCCGCCTGCTGCGTCTGTGCCGGCTGTCCGCGCACGGTGAACGCGGCCCCGCGGCGCGCGATCGAGACATCCAGCGCTGACTCGATCTGGCGCAGGTTGGCGTCGAGCGCGCCGCAGAGATTGGCGAGCGCGCGGTTATCGACCGGCGAAAGCTCGACGTCGAGAGTCTGCGTCTTCAAGGCGCTCCTACGCGTCGGGCCGCAGCATCGGCGCCTTCAGGGCTTCGTCGAGCGTGTTCTCGCACTCGGCAAGGTGCGCGCGCGCCTCCTTCGAGAACGAGGCGCGAGACTGGGCAGCCTTGAGCTGCGCCAGCAGTTGTTTCGCGTTGGCGCGCTGCAGCGCCCGGCCATCGGCATGATCGGACGGCGACGGATGCACGATCGTCGTCGCGACCCGCCGCAGATACTCGCGTTGCAGGTTGCGCCGGAACGGCGTGATATCGCGGCCGGTTTTCAGCTCGCTCCAGACGGCGCTTTGCAGCGTGTCGTAGAGCTCGGACAGGTGGAACGCTTCGCTGCTCTTCGTCTGACGATAGGCGCTTTCCTCGATGCGTGTCGCCACCGTGTCGGAGAGGAGCTGATCGAGCAGCGCACGCTGCACGCCCAGCATCCGGTCGGAAAGCGAAATGTCCGGCGAGATCGCGCTGATACCCGCGTCTTCGCGCCCGCGGTCGAACTGGTCGACAGTAAGCCTGCGCACGAATTCAGGGCGCAGCCGGAAGCTGTCGACCGACAGCAGCCCGTCGGCGATCAGCTTCAGCGCGGCGCGCTGCTTGTCGGGCGCCACTGGAGTGAACGGCTCGCGGCCGCTGCCAGCATGGTCGCGCACGTACACGACGCCGCCGACATATTTGGCCGCGACCGCGCCGGCGTTGCCCAGCTGCGTCAGGCCGGCGACGAAATTGCGCCGCAACACTTCGTAGCTCTGCCCCGGCGCGAGCTTGCGGTCCTGCAACCGGGCCCAAAGCTCGCGGGAGAGCTTGAGCCGGCGGGTCGCGAACTCGAGCGGATCGCTGCCCAGGTCGCGCCGGTTCACCTGCGGGTCCATGCCTTCGGCCGCGCCGCCGAATCCGGCGTCGATGTCGTTGGCGAATGCGAGCTGCGGCTCGTCGCTGCGCGCGGCGATTTTGGCGAGCTCCGACTTCTCCTTGTCAGGCTCGATCGGCTTGTACGCATACTCGATCGCCCAGTAGTCGTAAGGGCCGATCGTCGGCATCACATAGTCGCCTTGCTGCTCGGCCTCGAGCGCCAGGTTGATCGCGTTGTAATCCATCACCGATCCGCCGATGCCGTTCGCCTGCGTGAACGCCGGATTTTCGAGCTGCTTTTGCGTGTAGATGGTCGATGCGCGGAAGTTGTGCTGCAGCCCCAGCGTGTGTCCGACCTCGTGCGTCACCACGTCCTTAAGCGTCGCCAGGACGTACTTCTGCGCTTCCGGCCCTTCCGGGTCGATGTCGCCGCGCGCGACCAGCACGTCGAGCGCGAACGCGAGCTCGTCCATCGCGATGTCGCCGTATTCGCACAACGTATCTTCGCCGGCGGGCATCGACCGGGTCCTCGGATGGAATTGCTCGGAGGCCTGGCGGCGGGGCAGGCGAGTCCAGCCGTCCTCGATCTCGATATCGGCGTCGAGAATCTCGCCGGTGCGAGGATCGGCGCGGCTGGGCCCGATCGCCAGCGCGCCGGGCTCGTCGCGCACGACCCAGCGCACCGAGGCATGGCGCGCGTCGGCGGTGTCGAAATCCGCGTTCTCGGGCTGGACCTCGACTCGCAACGCATCCTTGAACCCGACCTTCTCGAAAGCCTTGTTCCATTCGAGGATGCCGGCCTTGACCGTCTCACGATATTTTTCCGGGATGTCGCGGTCGAGCCAGTACACGATCGGCTGTTTCGGCTCCGACATGGCGGCGTCCGGATCCTTTTTCTCCAGGCGCCAGCGCTTGACGTAGTAGATCTCGGGGAAGGTCTTGATGTCGTCGGAAAAATCCCAGCGGCGCGCGACGAAATGCCCGATGCGATCGTCGGCCGCGCGAGCGTGCATCGGCTCGGGCAGTCTGGCAAAGCTGTAGTAGTAGCCGAGGAAGAGACTGCGCGCGTCCTCGAGGTGCGCGGGCGGCGGTGTGCGCGAAGCCGCGGCCGAGGGGGGCGTCGCCCGCGCAGGCAGCTTCGATACCGCGTAATGCGCGGTCACGCCGAATCCGGTGAGGTCGGCGCCGTTGTGGATGCCGTTGAAGCTCGAATTGCGGGAATCGAAAGCGTAGGGAATGCGGTACGCCGCCTCGAGCGCACTCGACCCGGCAGGAAGGTCGCTCAGCAGCAACGGATTGAGCTCGATCAGGACTGATTTGCGCTCCGGATGCGGCTGGCTGGCCACAGGCACCGAGCCCAGCAGGCTGTCGCTGGTCGATTCGCGCACTGCGCGCGCAAGCGGCGTGCCGGCAAGCGCGATGAACTGGCTGTTCTTGGCGAGCAGCTGCACCAGGTTGCCCACCCGGTGGAATTCGACGATGTACGAACGCAGCATCGGGCTCGGGAATGGGTCGCGCTCGCCGATGCCCTGCGTGCGGTTCGCCTGAAGGAAGAACGGCCGATCGATCTGGTCCGGCTGGATTTCCAGCCAGACCTTTTCGTCCTTGCTGTAAACGTTGAAAAACCCGGGTTGCTCCTTGGCGTCCTTGACGACTTCGGCGAACGGTTTCTGCTGGGCTGCGACGGCCGCTGCCGCGGCGGCCGCGGCGGCAGCGGCGACGGCCGGCACGCCCGCTTTCGCGCTTCCGGGCTCGGTCGGAGCATGACCGGCGCCGGTGGCGATCGGCGAGGTATTTTCGGTCGCGGCGCGCGCCGCGCCGGTTGCGGCGACTACGGCGGCGGCGAGCGTCGCCGAATCGGCGGCAGGGACGCTGGCGCAGCCACCGGCCAGCAGCGATGCGGCGGCGAGTGCGATCGTGAGTTTCGAAACCGGGGAGAATTGTGCGGTCATGATGCCTTTGCGTGATTCCTAGGAATTGAAGGGTAAGCCGGCCGGTTGGGCCGGGCGCAGCGCGCCCTGGACGATGGCGAGCTCGCCGCGCAGCGAATGCGCGCGCGCCGCGGTAATGCGGATTTCGGCATAGCGTCCGATCAGATCGGCGCTGCCGGCGAAATTGACGACACGATTGCACTCGGTCCGCGCCGAGAGCTCCGCTGAATCCCTGCTGGCGCGGCCGGTGACCAGCGCGCGCTCGACGGTCCCCACCATCGCCGCGCTGCAAGCCGCGTATTGCGTGTCGATCCGTTGCTGAAGGCGCGCGAGCCTCGTCTGTCCGATCTCTCGTGGCACGGCGTCGCTGAAATTGGCCGCCGGCGTGCCGGGTCTGGGGCTGTACAGGAAGCTGTAGCTGCCATCGAATCCGACCTCGTCGATCAGCCGCATCGTCTGCTCGAAGTCGGCATCAGTCTCGCCGGGAAATCCGACGATGAAATCGGACGACAGCGACAGCGCGGGACGGGCCTTGCGCAAGCGGCGGACGATAGCCTTGTATTCGAGCGCGGTGTAGCCGCGCTTCATCGCCGCCAGCACGCGATCGGATCCGGATTGCACCGGCAGATGAAGGTGCGAGACCAGCTTCGGCACCGTGCGATAAGCATCGATCAGCCGCTGCGACATTTCCTTCGGATGCGAAGTCGTGTAGCGGATGCGCTCCAGGCCGTCGATCTCGGCCAGATGCTCGACGAGTGCGGTCAGATCGGCGATCTCGCCCTCGCCTGCGTTGCCGCGGTACGCATTGACGTTCTGTCCGAGCAGCGTGATCTCCCTGACACCCTGGTCGACCAGGTCGGCGACCTCGGTCAGCACGTCGTCGAATGGCCGCGACACTTCCTCGCCACGAGTGTAGGGAACGACGCAGAACGAGCAGTACTTGCTGCAGCCCTCCATGATCGACACGAATGCCGCGACCCCTTCGACCCGCGGCGGCGGCAGGTGGTCGAACTTTTCGATCTCGGGAAAGGAGACGTCGACCTGCGGCTTGCCGGTCGCGCGCCGGCGCGCGATCAGTTCGGGCAGGCGGTGCAAGGTCTGCGG
>DASYJB010000162.1:0-2452 GCA_035996965.1 Casimicrobiaceae bacterium
AGGCGGCGAGCGTCACCGAGCAGCATCTCGCCGTCGTCAGTCAGCGCGACTTTGCGGGTCGTCCGCCGGAACAGCGGACGCTTTGTCTCCAGCTCCAGCCGCTTGATTTGCTGGCTGATGGTCGACTGCGTCAGGTTAAGCTGCTCGGCGGCGCGGTGGAAACCGCCGCACTCGGCGACAGCGACGAAAGCGCGCAACAGTTCGAAATCGAGCATGCAATTGATGTCATTTTCCGATCAATCATATTATAAAATATCGTTTCTATAATCAATATTGCAGACCTACCTCCCGCTGCGAAGACAGCATCGGCGAAGGGTTCATCATGTCAGCCACGTCACGACAGGGGACTGATCGCGCTGCCCGGGTGGCGCGAGCCGCAAAGATCAGTAGCGGAAAGCTGTGCCCGCCCGACGGCGCGACGGCATTGCTCGAGGCGATCATCGAGCCGGGCGACCGCGTCACGATCGAAGGCGACAACCAGAAGCAGGCCGATTTCCTGGCGGCTGCGCTGGCGAAAGCCGATCCCGCGCGGCTGCACGATTTACACATGGTGCAGTCGGTGCTGGCGCTGCCCGATCATCTCGCCGTATTCGAGCGCGGCATCGCGACCGGGCTGGATTTCGCCTTCGCCGGCCCGCAGAGCCGCAAGCTCGCCGAGCTAGTTGCGAACGGCATGGTGAAGATCGGCGCAATCCATACCTATCTCGAGCTTTACGCCCGGATGCTGGTCGACCTGACGCCGCGCGTGGCGCTGATCGTCGCCGACAAGGCCGATCGAAACGGCAACCTCTACACCGGCCCCAATACCGAAGACACGCCGACCATTGCCGAAGCCGCGGCATTCCGCGGAGGCATCGTCGTGGCGCAGGTCAACGAGACTGTCGACCGACTGCCGCGGGTCGACATCCCCGGCGACTGGGTCGACTTCGTCGTGCCGGGTCCGAGGCCTTACGCCATTGAGCCCCTGTTCACGCGCGACCCCGCCAAGGTCCGGGACGAGAACGTCCTTATGGCAATGATGGCGATCTCCGCGGTCTACGAGCCCTATGAGGTGCGGCGGCTCAATCACGGCATCGGCTACGCTACCGCCGCGATCGAGCTGATCCTGCCGAGCTTTGCCGCGCAGCGCGGACTGAGGGGGAAGGTCGCGCGCCATTTCGTACTGAACCCGCACCCGACTCTGATCCCCGCGATCGAAGCTGGCTTCGTCGACAGCGTCTATTGCTTCGGCTCCGAGCTCGGTATGGAGCGCTACATCTCGAGCCGCGCCGACGTGTTTCCGGTCGACCCCGACGGCAATCTGCGCTCGAACCGCGCGCTGGCGCAGGTCGCCGGACAATATGCCTGCGACCTCTTCATCGGCGGCACATTGCAGATCGACGCGCAGGGCAACAGCTCGACAGCCACCAAGGGCCGCATCACCGGCTTCGGCGGCGCGCCGAACATGGGCGCCGACCCGCGTGGCCGACGCCACGACAACCCCACCTGGCTGCGCGCCGGCCAGGAAGCCGGCGATAGCCTGCGCGGACGCAAGCTCGTGGTGCAGATGGTACAGACCCGTCAGCCGAATGGCGCGCCGAGCTTCGTCGAGCAGCTGGATGCTTACGACCTCGCAGCCTCCGCGGGCTTCGCACTGCCGCCCGTCATGATCTACGGCGACGACGTGACTCACGTCATCACAGAGCGGGGCGTGGCGAACCTTCTGCGCTGCCGGTCGATGCAGGAGCGCGAAGCCGCATTGCGTGCGGTGGCCGGCGACACCGAGTTCGGCAGACGGCAGTCGCCGGACGCCAGCGAAGGCCTGCGCCACCGCGGCATCGTGATGCTTCCGTGCGATCTCGGCATCGATGTCCGGACCGCGACGCGCGACCTGCTCGCCGCCAGGACAATCGATGAGCTCGTGACGGCCTCGGGCGGACTCTACGCGCCGCCGGCCAAATTCCGCCCGCAGGCCGAGACGTCGGCCGCGGCTACTGGCACCCATGCATAAGGAGGCGACGATGATCCCGAACACCGAAACCTCGAACAAGCTGCGCAATACGACGCTGGCACCGCTCGATCATACGAAACGTCTCGCTGCGACTCTGTTGTCGGCGCGCGGTGAAGCCTCCGGCGCCGTGGTCGCACGCGAACTGCAAGGCGTGCTGCGCACGCTCGATGCGAACGACCGACACGGTTTCCAGCGCTATCTAGCAACCGAATTTCAGCCCGACAGAACCGCGCTGCGCGCCGCGGCGGAACGCTATCTCACCGACGCCACGGCCGAGGCTGCGGCCGCGGTCGCGCGGGCCGCCGATCCGCCGCGGCAGGAGCTCTTGCGGCGGATGAACATGGCACCCGGCGGTACCGGCACGCTGATGGCGATGCGCAGCGAAATCAGCGCACATCTGCGCGGCGAGCCGGAATTGAAGCTGCTCGATGCCGACCTCAAGCATCTGTTCGCCTCGTGGTT
>DASYJB010000163.1:0-13199 GCA_035996965.1 Casimicrobiaceae bacterium
TACCATGCCGTCGCCGTCAGCGCATAGATCACCAGCGCGAAAGGCGCCGGTCTTCCGCGGATCGATGCCAGCAGCGTCGCGCCCGCGCTTGCGATCAGCAATGCGAGCGACGCGCCCAGGGCCAATGCAAATGCCTGCCGCGGCATTGCGGTGACCATGGTCGCGAGACTGATCGCCGCGGGGCCCGCGACGGCGCGCACGGCCTCGCTGCCGGCGAAATCGCGATCTTCGACGCTGCCGAGGTAGCCCAGACGCCAGTCCTGCAGCTGCGGCAGGCCGCGCAACACCGCCCGCACGATCGTCGATGGCTCCGCGAACGCGACCCCGGCCAGTGCGCGCCGCGGCATCGCCAGCGCCTCGGGACAGGTCGCGGCGAGCGACTCGCCCATCGTCTCGTACCAGCTCGCGCCGGACGATTGCAGGCAACGCTCGGGCAATCCAAGCCGGGCCGCCGTGCGCGCCTGGTCGCGCGAGGCGGGCAGGATCGCGCCCAGCACCACGTCGGCGTTATTGGCGGCGGTGATCGTCGCCGGCCGGGCGATCGTTGCCTGCGCGACCGCGATCGCAAGCACCCATAAGGCCAATCCGAGCGCGATCCCGCGCGCCGTGCGCCGCAGCGAAATCAGCACCGGCAGCGCGAGCACTGCCGGCAGCAACAGATGCTGCTGTCGCGACATTGCCAGCACGGCGAGGCCGCAGGCGAAGCCGAACAGCGTCCAGCGCGGCGGCGCCGACTGCGGCTCCCGAACGACCAGCGCGGGCAGGAGCCCGATCGAGGCGTAAGCGCCGAGCAAAGCGCCGAACTCGGTATAGAGCGTATTGAGCCACAGCGTGGTCATCGGATCGGCAAGCACGAGCGCGAACACCGCCGCATTGGCGAGCGCCCAGGCCGGCCGCCGCTTGAGCGCCGCGTGAAGCCCGAGCGCCACCAGAATCAGCGCCGCACCCTTGACCGCGCCGACGATGCGCAGATCGACCGGGCCGTCACGCGGGGCGATGGCCAGCGCCGCCGCGACCAAGGCGAGCTCGCTGCTGCGATAGCACTCGGCCGGTCTTTGCTCACCGCGAACGTAGCGCGCGATCGGCGCCTGCGGGTGCGATTCATAGCGCGCCGGCTCCGGCAGATCGGGCCACAGCCCGAAGCAGGCCGAAGTCCGTCCCATGTCGAACTGGTTCGCGTAACCCAGCATCGGCGATGCGGCGACGATTGCCGCGATGCGCCAGGCGCCCACCGCGAGCAACAAGAGCGCCGCAAGCCTCGCCACGGCAAGGGAGCGCTCAGGCATCATAGGGCCGGATCGTGAACAGCAAGTGCGGCGCGGCGCGCATTCGTGCTGGCGAAGTCGGGCCTTGGGGGCACGGGCGGCGAAGGGAAACGATTATGCATTATTGGCAGCTTCTGCGGCCGCAGCAATGGATCAAGAATGCGTTCGTCTGGGCCGGCTTCCTGTTCGCCCGCGCCTGGCACGACGTGGCACTTGCGCAACAGGTCGCTCTCGCCTTTATCGCGTTCTGTCTGCTGGCGAGCGCGGTCTACATCGGCAACGACTGGCTCGATCGCGACGCTGATCGTGCGCATCCGACCAAGCGCGACAGGCCGCTCGCCAGCGGCCGGATCGGCGGCGGCGCGGCGGCATCGCTCGCCATCGTCCTGGCTGTTGCCGGCCTGGCGCTCGGCGCCTGGGTCGGCGCGGCGCTCTTCGCCGTGCTCGTCGCCTACCTCGCCTTGAATTTCATGTATTCGCTGCTGCTCAAGCGCATCGTCATCGTCGATGTCTTCGCGCTATCGTTCGGCTTCCTGCTGCGCATCCTGGCGGGGACCGTCGGCGTCGGCATCGCGCCATCGCCATGGCTGTTGATGTGCGGGCTGATGCTCACTCTGTTGCTCGGCTTCGGCAAACGCCGCGCGGAGGCCGCCGTCGACGGCGCACCGGCCGGACGCGCGGTGCTCGCCGAATATTCGCCGGCGCTGCTCGACCGGCTGATCGTCGTTTGCGTCAGCGGCACGCTGATCGCGTACAGCCTCTACACGATCAGCCCGCAGACGATCGCGCTGCACGGCAGCGCCGATCTGGTCTACACGGTGCCCATCGTCACCTATGCGCTGTTCCGCTACTTGTATCTGCTCGGGAATGGGCATGCCGCCGAGGACCCGAGCGGGTTGTTCGTCGGCGACCGGCATTTGCAGGCGGCCGCGCTTGCGTGGCTGATCGCGGTTGTCTGGGTTCTGCGCTAGCCGCAGCGTACGCTGCGTATAGCCTCAGTAGCCGACGAAGTTGAAGTCGATATCGGGCTTGCGGCCCGAAACCAGGTCGGCGATCGCCTTGCCCGAACCCGCGGCCATCGTCCATCCGAGCGTGCCGTGGCCGGTATTCAGATAGAGATTCGGATAGCGCGTCCTGCCGATCAACGGCACGTTCGACGGCGTCGCAGGCCTCAAGCCGGTCCAGTATTCGGCGCGCGTCGCGTCGATCGCGCCGCCGAACCATTCGCCGGCGCGTCGCGTCAGCGCCTGGCAGCGCACGAGATTGAGGTCGAGATTGTAGCCGGAAAGCTCCGCGGTTCCCGCCGCGCGCAGCCGATTGCCCAGGCGCGTAAACACGATTTTCTTGGCGTCGTCGGTGACGCTGACCGACGGCGCCGCGGCCATATCGACGATCGGCAGTGTCGCGGAGTAGCCCTTGGCCGGATAGACGGGGACATGGATGCCCACCGGCGCCAAAAGCCGCGGCGTGTAACTCGACAGGCAGACGACATAGGCGTCGGCGGTCAGCCGCTGGCGGCGCGGTTCGCCGTCGGCGGTCGGGACCTGCGTAACCACGCCGGAGACGGCGCCGCCGGCGACATCGATCGAATCGATCGTCACGCCGAAGCGATAGACGACGCCGCGCGCGAACGATCGCGCGGCGAGACCCTGCGTGAATTTGCGTGCATCGCCGCTTTCGTCGCTCGCCGTATAGGTCCCGCCAACGATCCAGTCGCGCCTTGCGTCGAGCGCCGGCTCGATCGCGACGCATTCGGCCGCGGTCTTGACGTCCCGCGCGATGCCGTAACTGCGCACCAGCTCCGCCGCCGCCGCGGCCTCATCGTAATCGGCGCGATCGGTGTAGATCTGCAGGATGCCGCGCTGCAGGTCATCGTAGGCAAGCATCGTCGTCGCGCGAAGCTCGCGCAGCATCTCACCCGAATATTTGCTGATCGCAAGTATCTGCAGCATGTTGCGCCGCGTGCGCCAGGGCAGACATTCGAGCAGGAACTGCGCTCCCCAGCGCCATTGCTGCCAGTCGAGCCGCGGCCGGAACAGCAGCGGCGCATCCGGCTGGCCGAGCCATTTGAGGATCTTCCATGGCGCCGCGGGATTGGCCCATGGTTCGACGTGCGAAACCGAGATCTGGCCGCCGTTGGCGAATGACGTTTCCAGCCCAGCGACACGCTGCCTGTCGATTACCGTGACTTCGTGACCCTGTTCGCGCAAATACCAGGCGGACGTCGTGCCGATGACGCCGGCGCCGAGGACGAGGACTTTCACGCCCTGGCCATCAGGCGTAGTCCGCCACCGGGACGCAACTGCAGAATAGATTGCGGTCGCCGTAGACATTGTCAGCGCGGCCGACCGGAGGCCAGTACTTGTGCTCCTTGAGCCCCGGCACCGGATACGCCGCCTGCTCGCGCCCGTACGGATGCGTCCAGTCACTGGTGAGCAAGCTCGCGGCGGTATGCGGCGCATTCTTGAGCATGTTGTCGTGACGATCCATCCGGCCCTGTTCGATCGAGCGGATTTCCGCGCGGATCGCGATCATCGCTTCGACGAAGCGGTCGATTTCGGACTTCGACTCGCTTTCGGTCGGCTCGATCATCAGCGTGCCGGGAACGGGGAAGCTCATCGTCGGCGCATGGAATCCGTAATCGATCAGCCTCTTGGCGACATCGTCGACGGTGACCTCACTGTTGTCCTTCAACGGTCGCAAGTCGACGATGCATTCGTGTGCGACCAGGCCGCCCGGTCCCGAATACAGCACCGGGTAATGCGGCGCAAGACGCTTCGCGATGTAGTTCGCCGCCAGGATCGCCGACTCGGTCGCGGCCCGCAAGCCGTCGCCACCCATCATCGCGATGTACATCCAAGAAATCGGCAGGATGCTTGCGCTGCCGTACGGCGCCGCCGATACCGGCCCGATGCGCTCGGCGCCGGCGTCGACGCTGCCCTGCAAGGTCCGGTGACCGGGCAGGAAGCGCGCCAGATGCGCGGCTACGGCGACCGGGCCGACGCCGGGTCCGCCGCCGCCGTGCGGAATGCAGAAGGTCTTGTGCAGGTTCAGATGCGACACGTCGGCGCCGAATTCGCCGGGAGCGGCCAGTCCGACCAGCGCATTGAGGTTGGCGCCGTCGACATACACCTGGCCGCCGTGGGCGTGCACGACGTCGCAGATGTCGCGGATGCCGGCTTCGAACACACCGTGCGTCGACGGATAGGTCACCATGATCGCCGCCAGATCGGCGCGATGCGCGGCAGCCTTGGCCTCGAGGTCGATGAGATCGACGTTGCCTTCGCGATCGCATGCTACGACGACGACCCGCATGCCGGCCATCTGCGCCGACGCCGGATTAGTGCCGTGCGCCGACGCCGGAATCAGGCAGACATCGCGGTGCCCTTCGCCGCGCGACGCGTGATAGGCCTTGATGATCAGCAGTCCCGCGAACTCGCCCTGCGAGCCGGCGTTGGGCTGCAGCGAGACCGCTGCGTAGCCGGTGATCGCGCAGAGCATGCGCTCGAGCCCGGCGATCATCTCGCGGTAGCCGACCGTCTGGTTGGCCGGCGCGAACGGGTGCATGTGGGCGAACTCGCGCCACGTCACCGGGATCATCTCGAGCGTCGCGTTGAGCTTCATCGTGCACGAGCCCAATGGAATCATCGAGCGGTCGAGCGCGATGTCCTTGTCGGCCAGGCGCCGCAGATAGCGCAACATCGCCGTCTCGGAGTGATAGCGATTGAATGTCGGATGAGTGAGAAACGGCGTCGTGCGGCGCAAGGCCGGCGGCCAGGCGTCGGCTATCGTGGGTTCGATCGCGTCGAAATCGGGCAGCGCGGCGCCCTCGGGCGCGAAGATCGTCCACAAGAGCCGCACCCGGTCGCGCGTCGTCGTTTCGTCCAGCGATACGCCGATGCGCGTCGTGTCGATCCGGCGCAGATTGATGTGCGCCGCCGTGGCGAGCTCATGAATCGTGCCGGTGCGCGCGCCGGTGGCGATCGTCAGCGTATCGAAGAAGGTCTCGTTGATCGAGTTAAGACCGAGTTGCTTGAGTCCGGCGCGCAGGATGCCGGTCAGGCGGTGGACGCGCGCGGCGATCGTCGCCAAGCCCTGCGGCCCGTGATAGACGGCGTACATGCTGGCGATCACCGCGAGCAGGACCTGCGCGGTGCAGATGTTGGACGTGGCTTTTTCTCGGCGGATGTGCTGCTCGCGCGTCTGCAGCGCCAATCGATATGCGGGGTCGCCGTTGGCGTCGACGCTGACGCCGACCAGCCGTCCGGGAAGACTGCGCTTGAATTCGTCGCGCGTGGCGAGGAACGCGGCATGCGGGCCGCCGAAGCCCATCGGCACGCCGAAGCGCTGGCTCGAGCCGACGACGACGTCGGCGCCCCATTCGCCGGGCGGGGTCAGCATCGTCAGCGCGAGCAAGTCGGACGCGGCGATCACCAGCGCGCCTTTGGCATGCAGCCTGGCGGTGAGCTCGCGATAGTCGCGCACGTCGCCGTCCACCCCAGGGTATTGCAGCATGACGGCGAAGCAATCGGCGTCCGCCGCCGCTTCGGCGGGTCCGACGGTGACGGCGATGCCCAGGGGTCCGGCCCTCGTTCGCACGACATCGATCGTCTGCGGCAGCACGTCGGCAGCGACGTATATCGTCGTACTCGATTGCTGGCTCACGCGCCGGCACAGCGCCATGCCTTCCGCCGCGGCGGTCGCTTCGTCGAGCATCGATGCATTGGCGATCGCCATCGCGGAAAGGTCGCAGATCATCGTCTGGAAATTGACCAGCGCCTCGAGCCGTCCCTGCGAGATCTCCGGTTGGTAAGGCGTATAGGCGGTGTACCAGGCCGGATTCTCGAGGACGTTGCGCAGTATCACACCCGGTGTGTAGGTGCCGTAGTAGCCCTGCCCGATGTATGTCGTGTAGACGCGATTTTTCGCCGCAAGACCGCGCAACTCTTCGAGCGCTTCCTCCTCGCCTTTCGCCGCAGGCAGCGCGAGCGGTTTGCGGCTCCTTATCGCCGCCGGGACGATCGCATCGATCAACGCGCCTCGCGTGGCGAACCCGAGCGTGCGCAGCATCGCCGCCTGGTCGGCGTCGTCAGTGCCGATATGCCGGTCGACGAAGCCGCGGTGCTGTTCGAGCTCGCGCAAGCTCAAGCGCGAGCGCGCGCCATGCGCCGGTCCGGGTTCGTTCATCGCCATTGCTTCGTCCTCCGGTCGATCAGGATTCGCCCGCGACCGCGATGTAGCCGGCCGCGTCCAGCAGCTTGGCCGCATCGCCCGGATTGGCGGGCTTCAGCCGGTACAGCCAGTTGCCGTAGGCGTCGGCGTTGACCTTTTCCGGCGCAGCGACGACCGCGTCGTTGACGGCGAGCACGACGCCAGCGACCGGCGCGTAGACATCCGAGGCTGCCTTGACCGATTCGACGACCGCGCAGGCTTCACCGGCCTTGAGCGCTCTGCCGACTTGAGGCAGCTCGATGAAAACGAGATCGCCCAGCGCCTGCTGCGCGTGATCGGTGATACCGGTCGTAATCGTACTGTCCGCTTCGCTGCGGACCCATTCGTGGCTTGCCGTGTACTTGAGGTCTGCGGGTACGTTCATCGGATAGGGCTCCATGCCAGGGTGGTGAATCGATGCGCAGGCTGCGTCATCGGTGCTTGGCTCAGTCGATCAGGCTCTTGCCGTTACGCACGAACGGCGGCTTGACCACGCGCGCGGCCAGCGACTTGCCGCGCACATCGACGTGCACGATGTCGCCCGGGGCGACGCGACCCGGCAAGCGGGCCAGCGCGATCGACCGGCTCAGCGTCGGCGAATAGCCGCCGCTGGTGACTTCCCCTTCGCCGTGCGCGGTGCTTACCTGCTGGTGGCTGCGCAGTATGCCACCCGGGTCCTGCAAGACGAGGCCCGCGAGCCGCCGCAACGGATGTGCGGCGAGCAGCGCCGCCTTGCCGACGAAGTCGCGCGGGCTCGTCAGGTCGACGGTCCACGCAAGACCGGACTCCAGCGGATTGACGGCTTCGTCCATGTCCTGTCCGTACAGATTCATTCCCGCTTCCAGGCGCAGCGTGTCGCGCGCGCCGAGCCCGCAGGCCTTGACGCCGGCGGCCTGCAACGCCTGCCAGAAGTCGGGCGCGAGCGCGGCCGGCAGCATGATCTCGAAGCCATCCTCGCCGGTGTAGCCGGTGCGCGCGATCAAATACTCGCCGGCCTGCACGGCGTTGAACGGTTTCAGCGATTCGCTCGGCGCGCGCGCCGTCGGTAGGACTGTCCAGACGCGGTCGCGCGCCTGCGGCCCCTGCACCGCGATCATCGCCAGGTCGCGCCTCGGGGTCAGCTTGAGCTGCGGGGCACGTTCGGCGATAAGCGCGCCGAGCCAGGCGAGGTCCTTGTCGGCCGTGCCGGCGTTAACGACCAGGCGGAACCAGTCTTCGCGCAGGAAATACACGATCAGGTCGTCGAGCACGCCGCCGTCGGGACGCAGCAGGCAGGAGTAAAGCGCCTTGCCGGGTACGCTCAGCTTGTCGACATTGTTGGCGAGTGCGCCGCGCAGGAAGTCGCGTACGCCGCTTTGGCTCGCGGCCGGCTCGCGTGGCTCGATGTCGACCGCAAGCATGTGCGAGACATCGAACATCCCCGCGCCGCGGCGCACCGCGTGATGCTCGTCGATCTGCGAGCCGTAGTGGACCGGCATGTCCCAGCCGCCGAAATCGACCATCCTCGCGCCGGCGGCGCGATGAATCGCATGGAGCGGGGTTTGCTTCAGCAACACGCCTCCCAGGAAGCAAAAAGGGCGAGGCCGTGATGTCGGCTTCGCCCCGTCTGTCCTTTTTACCTGAGAGATTGCGGCGTTCGCCTTTCGGCTTGAGCCGGTGCCCCTTCGGTGGACCGCTGCGTCAAACGCGCGGCCGCTCTCCAGAGTGACTTACGGCTCGCGCAGTCCTTTTGCCTGAGCGATCGCGGGAGTTACGCCTTCGGCGACAGCCGGTCCAAGGTGCGGCTGCCCTCTCCTGCACGAGCAGGGCAAGCTTACCGGCCGCGTCCACGGCTGTCAAAACACGGCATCGTGCGGCCGCCGGCCGCGGGCGTCGGCGCTTACTTCGTCAGCGTCAGAATCCAGCCGACCAGATTCTTGATGTCGGCGTCGCTGACCTGAGCGTTCGGGGGCATCGGAATCGGACCCCAGACGCCGCTACCGCCTTTTTTCACTTTGTCGCTCAGCTTGGCCAAGGCATCCTTGTCGCCCTTGTATTTGGCGGCGACATCCTGATAGGAGGGGCCGACGCCCTTCTTGTCGATCGCATGGCAGGCGGCGCAACCGTCTTTTTGCATCAGCGCCTGCGCAGCGGCGTTGTCCAGCGCGGCGTGCGCGTTGCCGGCGGCAAACAGGACGACGGCGAGCGCGATTCCGTGGCGTTTCATTTTGTCTCCGTACGGTGAGGGCAGACCGACGGTGATGGTACCGGAACGCCGTCGGCGCTGCCAACCGCCCGCCATTCAGGACGCGAGAACCGCGTCCAGGTCGGACAGCGCGTGCAGCGGCGGCAAGCATACGGTGCCGCGGCAAAGCCAGGCAGTGACCGGCCCGCCGGCTGACTCGTGGGGCTTCGCCAGCGCACCCGGCAGCCCCTGCAGTTGCGACAGATTGAGCGTCTGCAACGACGGACGATACTGACGTTCGACGCCGCGCTGCCACGACAGGCAGGCGGCGGGTTCGCCGCGCAGCAACAGCATCGCCGGCGGCTCGAGGCAGGCTTCCAGCGCGATCAGCAGCGATGAAAACCCGGCGGGCCGCGTGGCCAGATCGCGCCCGAATGCGCGCACCGTCCGCTCGGCGCTGTCCAGATAGCGCGGCTCCGACAGCCAGTGGCCGAGCGCGATCAGCGCCTGCGCGGCGATGCCGTTGCCGGCCGGTGTGGCATTGTCGTGTCCGGGCTTCGGCCGCAGCAGCAGGCTTTCGTGGTCGTCGCTGGTGAAAAAGAATCCGCCGCCGGCGCGATCGTCGAAGCGGTCGAGCAAGGCATCGGCAATTTCGATTGCCCAGGACAAGTCGTCCGCGCGAAACGCCGTCTGCAGAAGCTCGATCAAGGCCGCGAGCAAAAAGGCGTGGTCGTCGAGATAGGCATTCAAGTGCGCGCGTCCATCCTTGTACGTCGCGAGCAGCCGCCCATCGCGCCACATCGTTCGTCGGATGAAGTCCGTCGCCTGCTGTGCGTCCGAGAGCCACGAAGGCTCGTCGAACGCGCGGGAGGCGCGCGCCAGCGCAGCGATCATCAGCGCGTTCCACGAGCAAAGGAGCTTGTCGTCGCGGCCCGGGCGGACCCGTCGTGCGCGCGCCGCCAGCAGCTTGGCGCGCGCAGCCTCAAGACCAGCCTCGACCTCGGGCAGCGGCAACGAGAGTTCGCGGGCAACCTGCTCGAGCGGCGCCGTGACTCTCAGGTGCCAAGCCGCGTGCTCGAAGTTCGGCGCCCGGTCCAGGCCCCAGTGCCGTGCGGCGACCGCGTATTCCACCGGATCGAGCTCCGCCTTCACCTGATCGGGCGTCCACACGTAGAACTTGCCTTCCTCGTGCTCGCTGTCGGCGTCGAGGCTCGAGTAGAAACCCCCGTCGGGTGCGCGCATTTCCGATTGCAGCCACGCCACGATCCCGCGTGCGGTTTTCTCGAATGCGGGTTCACCGGTGGCGCGCCACGCATCGGCGTAAAGCGCGAGCAGCGCCGCGTTGTCGTAGAGCATTTTTTCGAAGTGCGGAATCGTCCATTCGCCATCGACGCTATAGCGCGAGAATCCGCCTGCCAGCTGGTCGTGGATGCCGCCCTCCGCCATGCGCGCGAGCGTGACGCGAACCATGCGCAGCGCGTGCTCATCACGCGTCGCTGCGTAACGGCGCAGGCAAAAGTCCAGCTCGGCCGCGTGCGGGAATTTCGGCGCCTGGCCAAAGCCGCCATCGACCGGGTCGAACGATTGCGCAAGCGCTGCATAGGCGCTCGCCGGTGCCGCCGCTGGCAGCGCCGCGGTGGAATCGGCGGGCTCGGGCAAGGTCAGCGCGAGTGCAGCCTTGAGCCGCTCGTTCTGCTCGGCGATCGCCTCGCCCTGTTCGCGATACGCCTGCGCGAGCTGCGGCAACAGGTCGGCGAAGCCGGTCAGGCCGTAACGCGACGTCTTGGGAAAATAGGTGCCGCCGAAAAAAGGCTCCTGCTGCGGCGTCAGGAACATCGTCAACGGCCAGCCGCCACTCCTTCGCGAGAGCATCGCATGCGCGGTCTGGTAGATCTGGTCCAGATCCGGCCGCTCTTCCCGATCGACCTTGACGTTGACGAACAAGTCGTTCATCAGCGCCGCGACGCCCTCGTCTTCGAACGATTCGTGCGCCATCACGTGGCACCAATGGCATGCCGAATAACCGATCGACAGCAGGATCGGCTTGTTCTCGCGCCGCGCCCGGGCGAGCGCCTCTTCGCCCCACGGATACCAGTCGACCGGATTGCTCGCGTGCTGTTGCAGATAGGGGCTGGTTTCGCCCGCCAGACGATTGGGCATGTCGACGCGAAGGACCGGAAGCCGGCCCGCGAGCTAGGGCTTGATTTCGTCGAACGCGACGCGCTCGAAATCGGCGCCGCGCTGCAAAAGGCGGGTCAGGCGGAAGCGCCGCTCGGGACCGGAGGAAAGGGTGCGAAAAATGCGGCCGGCATTGAACGTCCGCGACGGCAAGAGCATCGCGGGCTTTTCATCGGGCGTCGCGCCGAGGATCACCGTCGGTATCGGGGCCTCTTCGACCAGCATCGTCGTCAGCGCCCGCACCGCGATCGCCGTCGGCGCCCCGGGCCAAAGCTTGATTCCCAATGTCAGCTCATCGCGGCTGTCGAGCGCGACATGCATGACATGTCCGCAGCGCAAGCGCTCGTCGTCGCGAATGATGACCAGCTGATCGAGATGCCAGCGGTACTGGCCGACGGCCGGGCGGTGCAGCATCGCGGCCGTCCATTCGTAATTTCCCTGCCAGCGTTCCCACGCCCATGAGCGCTCGGCTTCGTCCTTGTTGCGATCGTAGTCGGTAAGGGCGCCCAGCGTGGCCAGGTGCTGCGTCCCCTGGTACGACAGATGGCCGACCAGGTCCTTGCTGTTGAAGGTCTTGCCGGACACCCGAAAGTAGGCGGCGCCGAGGCCGCCGGCGCAAAGCTCGAGGCCCGTTTGCGATTCAGCGCCCGCGCCGCGCTTCAGCGGCAGCGCGTACCAGTGCGCATCCAGTTGCGACAGCAGCGTCGCGCAGGCATCGGCGGAGACGTCGTGCCCCAGCTGCAGCTCTGCGGGATTGGCTCCGCTCGCGAGCCGCTTCAATCGTCCGCGCACGCTTGCCGCGAGCTTCGCCGGATAGCAGTACCGGGTCGACTGGCTGCCATGGCGCGGTTCGGCGGCATGGAGCGTCGCGCCGCCGAGACCGTCCAGATCGACAGTAATCACCGGCCCTTCGGTTTCGCGCTGCTGCGCATACGGAAAGATCTTGCGCGCCCACATCGCCAGCCAGCGGTCGGTCAATTCGATCTGGCGCACAGTCATGCTGCAGGGATCGGCCAGATCGAGCAGCAGCGCATGCGCGTAAGTCGAGTAACAGGACAGTCCGATGGCATTGGGCATCAGATCGTCCGACACCGCTGTAACGGCGCACTCGAGGATTTCGGCCAGCCGGAAATAGGCATGCAACTCCTGCCAGACGGCCGCGCCCGGCGTGCGGCGGGCCAGGCCTTGCACCAGCACCAATTGCTTGCCGACCCAAAGGCCGCGCTGCAGGACCTTGGCCTTGACGCCCTGCAGGTCTGCGTCGCCTTCGAGCAGCGGCTTAAGACATGCCGAGTACTGGACCCATAACGCCTGCCAGAGGGCAAGCGCCTGGTCCGCAGCTTCCTTTTCGCGCGCTGCGGCCGGTTGCGGCTTGCCTGCATAACGTCTCGCGAGCTCGGTATGCAGGAAGCTCACCGGCTCGCGCATCAGCTCGGCAATGCGGCCGCGCTCGCGAGGCGCAAACTCCGCCTCGCCGACCCGCCGCAGCTGGTCGAGTATCTCTTCGTAATACCGCGGGATATTGGTTACCGGCAGGTTGCGCAGCCACGTCGCGCAGCCGTCGGCGTCGGCGAAAGCGAGCTGGCCGAGGGGCGAATGGCCCTGCGCCTGCACAGGCGTGATTGGGTTGGTCACCATGACAGCGCCATATTCGAGTCTTTATAGCACAACTGCCAGGCCCGGCGGATAGCCGGCCGCCGCACGGCGCTCAGGAGGGAGGCGGCAGTGTGAATAGTCGTGTTTTCCGGTGCGCAATCTGCCGGCGCGCCGGCGCGCCGAGGTGTCCAGACTGTGTACAACAGACAAAGGCCGGCAACCGACACTCAGTCGACGGCCAACTCGATGTGGAGACGACGATGCATGCTGACTTCGCACCCAAGCTGCCCCACTCGCTGATCGCGCGCCAGTCGCTGCCGAACGGCGGATATGAAAATCGCGAACTTCGCGCGGCCGGACGGCAAGCGTCGGGAAGCGCTCGCCGCGAAGCACCGTCGCGTCGCTACCGCTTGCCTCCAACCCGCGCTGCGCGATCCTCGCGCAGTCGCGGGGTCTTTTTCGCGCCGGGCAAGCGCTTGCTCTCGGGGGTCGTGATCGCAGCGGCATTGTTCACGCTGGCGGCGATGCTCGGCACGACGAAAGTCGTCGACAGCGCCACCTTCAACGCCAACGCGGGGCCCCGCCTGGTCGCCTCGGCATCGCTCGCACCGGCGCCGATCCTCGCCCTTACGCGCTAAACGCACGCCATCGCCGACAGCGACGGTTACCGGACGCGGCCAGCACCTATACCAGTACGCGCTCGATGCCGCCGTTGTTCGCGGCCTTGACGTAGTCCGGCAGCCAATCCGGCCCGAGAACGCGGCGCGCGATCTCGACGACGATGT
>DASYJB010000164.1:0-11883 GCA_035996965.1 Casimicrobiaceae bacterium
GCTGACGCGCTCGAGCCGGTAGGCGGTGTCGAACCCCAGAATGTCGGCGAAGGGCGTCCATTTGAGCACCCTCGCGTCGACCTGCCATTCGTCACCGGCGAGGGCGAGCTCCTGCGTCTCGCCGGACGGATAGGTGAGCAGCGCCGCATAGCGCGCGTCGCCGGCGCGCTTGAACTGGGCCTCGAGCGCCGGCTGCTCGTGCGTCAGGCGGTGATAGGTCAGCAGGTTGACGCCGAGGAGGCCGATGGCGACCGCGGCCAGAAAAAGCACCAGCGCCGATGTTCCGTGGATCGCACAGGAACCGAAGCGCCGATGCCGCAGGCGCCTGACCGCCAGGAGCAGGAACAGCAATCCTGCGACCGCGCAAACACTGACCAGCGTACCCAGCAGCATGCTGACGCCTCGCCCGGCGCTTTAGCCCGGTCAGTCCATCTTGCCGATATAGTCCTGCTTGCCGACCTCGACGCCGTTGTGGCGCAGGATCGCGTAGGCGGTGGTCGCGTGGAAAAAGAAGTTCGGCAGCGCATACTGAAGCAGGTAATTGACTCCGCTGAACTTGTGCGGTTCGCCGCGAACGGGCCGCACGATTTCGCGTCCTTCCGAGCCGTCGATCTCGCCCGCCTTTTTGGTGCGCAAAAATTCGATCGTGCGATCGATCCGCGCCATCAGCTCGGCCAAGGTCTTTTCGTTGTCTTCGTACGACGGGGGTTCGGCGCCGGCGAGCCGGGCGGCGGTGCCGCGCGCGAAGTCGCTGGCGATCTGTATCTGCTTCGACAGCGGCAGCATGTCCGGATACAGGCGGGCGTTGACCAGCACCGCCTCGTCGATCTTGCGCGCCTGCGCGTGCGCGGCGGCCTTTTGCAGGATTCCTTTAAGATTGGTGAGAATCTTGACGAATACGGGCACGCTTGCCTGGTACATCGATAGGGTCATTGTCGTTTCCTCCGGTTCGGGACCGGAATTGTAGCAGCGCCGGGTGCCGGCGAACGATTCGCGGGGCGGCCGCTTTTCATTGCACCCGCCCCCGCCCATAATGCTCGTGCACCGTCAGTGAAGGAGATCCCGATGCACGCGCAGGGCGAATCGAAATGGCGCTTGCACGGCGTCCGAGTCGTGCACGCCGACGAGCTCGACGTGAACACGCCGCAGACCCCGGGCATGAATCGCGCCGCGGCGATCACCGCTGCGCGCGCCGGGGCGGAAAAGCTCTGGGCGGGAACCGTCGTGATCCACCCGAAAGCCAAGACCGGCGCACATCATCACGGCGCGGTGGAAAGCGTCATCTATGTCGTCAGCGGCAAGGCCCGGATGAAATGGGGCGACCGGCTCGAGTTCACCGCCGAGGCCGGGCCGGGCGACTTCATCTACGTGCCGCCGTATGTGCCGCACCAGGAGATCAACGCCAGCGACGATGCGCCGCTGTCGTGCGTACTGGTGCGCAGCGGGCAGGTGCCGGTGGTGGTCAATCTCGACATCCCCGCGGTCGAGCCGAATCCCGAGCAGGTGCATTGGGTGGACAACATCCACCCGGCGCCGAAGAGCTGACGCCGGAGGCGCGATGGGCGAGTTTTATCACCAGGCGAGCCGGACGCTGCAGGACCGCTTCGACACGCGGCGGCTGGCCGACCGGATCGAGCAACGCCTGGTGGCGGATCACGTCGGCGACTCGGACCGTGCATTCATCGAGGCGGCCGACATGTTCTTCCTGGCGACCGTCGACGAAAGCGGCCAGCCGAGCTGCTCGTACAAGGGCGGCGCGCCCGGATTCATTCGTGTCGTCGACCCGCGCACGCTGGCATTTCCCAATTACGACGGCAACGGCATGTTCCTGTCGATGGGCAACATCGCGCAAAGCCGCAAGGTAGGCATGCTGTTCATCGACTTCGAGCGGCCGCGTCGGATGCGGCTGTCGGGCGAAGCGAGGATCTCCAACGACGATCCGCTGCTTGCCGACTATCCAGAGGCCCAATTCATCGTGCGCGTCGCGGTGACGCAGGTGTTTCCCAATTGCCCGCGCTACATTCACCAGTACCGGCTGGTCGAGCGCTCGACCTACGTGCCGAAGGCCGGCAGCCCGACGCCGATTCCGAACTGGAAGAAAAGCGATTGGGCCTGCGACGTGCTGCCGGAAAAAGACCCGGCACGCAGTTAGCCCGCCGTTCCGGCCGGCGGTGCGCTGCAGCCGTCTAGCGGGCTTCGAGCCCGTGCTTTTTGTGCCAGTCGACGATCGACTCGTTCGGGTACTCGCGAAAATGCTTGTGGCCGCGACCCTTGGGCACGTCCGACCAGGGCGCGGCGAAGTCGAGCATGATCGATACGTCTTCGGGCGGCTTGGGCAGCGGCGTATCGATCGCCGACGCGAACGGATAGACCCATTCGGCCCAGCGCGGGTCCCAGACCCAGAGCGCGCTCGCGCATTTGGCGCAGAAGTGGCGCCGCGCTTTCGACAGCGTCGGCTTTTGGGCACCGGCCTCCTTGAAGCGCGCGCGGTAGACCGCGATGTTTTTCGCGCCGCGCACCTTCAGCGTCCTGGTGTCGCCCATGATATTGACCGCATAGCCCCCGCCGCCGGCGGTCTTGCGACAAATCGAGCAATAGCAGCGCATGTACGGCTGCGGCGTATGCGAGTCGACGCTGAACGTGACCGCGCCGCAGTGACAGGACCCTTTGAGCTTCATCGTCGTCTCCTTTGGACCGGCCATTCGATCATAGCGCGCACCGGCGGTGTTGCCCATCCGCGCCAACACCGCTCACTTGTGCCGCGGATCCAACGCATCGCGCAGGCCGTCGCCCAGCAGGTTGAATGACAGCACCAGAAGAAAGATCGACAGGCCGGGCCAGATCGCCATCCACGGCGCATTGTCGATGTAGTTCTTCGCCGTGTTGAGCATGCTGCCCCACGACGGCGCCGGCGGCTGCTGGCCCAGGCCCAGGAACGACAGGCTGGCCTCGGCAATGACGGCGGCGGCAATCGCCAGCGTCGACTGGACGATCAGCGGCGCAACGACATTGGGCAGGATGTGCCGCAGTGCGATGCGCAGATGCGAGTTGCCGACCGCGCGAGCCGCCTCGACGTAGTCCTCGACCTTGACCGAAAGCACCTGCGCGCGCGTCAGCCGGATGAACACCGGCGTCGCCGAAATGCCGATCGCGATCATCGCGTTGGTGAGGCTGGGCCCGAGAAACGCTGCCAGTGCGATCGCGAGGATCAGGAACGGGCAGGCGAGCATCGCGTCGGTGATGCGTGAGATCAGCCCGTCGCCCCATCCGCCGGCGTAACCGGCGAGCAAGCCCACAGGCACGCCCAGGACAAGCGCGATGCTCACCGACACGAGCCCCGCCAGCAGCGATGCGCGCGCGCCCCAGATGACGCGCGATGCGACGTCGCGACCGATCTCGTCGGTGCCGAAAACGTACATCGCGCTCGGCGCCTTGCGCACCGCGCTCCAGGTCGCCTGAAGCGGATCATGCGGCGCGATCCATGGCGCGAACAGCGCGAGCAGGACGAAAAACACGACGACGGCCAGCCCGACCAGCGCGCCGCGGCGGCGCATGAAGCGCCGCAGCACGCGCTGGCCCGGCGTCAGCTCGCGGTAGATCGGGAGGTCGGCGGCGATCGCAGCCATCGCTTTTAACCGCGCAAGCGCGGATTGACCGCGAAATACGCCAGATCGGCCAGCAGATTCAGCAGGATGTACGCGGTGGCCGTGAACAGCACGACGCCCTGCACGACCGCGTAATCGCGATTGAATACCGCGTCGACGATCAGCTTGCCGAAGCCGGGTATCGTGAACACCTGCTCGGTAAGGACCGCGCCGGAAAGCAGCGTGCCGAATTCCAGCGCGCCCAGCGTAATGACCGGAATCAGGGCATTGCGCAGTGCGTGCTTGAGCACGACGACTCGTTCGTCGAGCCCCTTGGCGCGCGCGGTGCGCACGTAATCGGAATTGAGCACCTGCAGCATCGCGCTTCGCGTGTGGCGCATCAGCACCGCGGCGATCGCGTTGCCCAGGACGAACGCCGGCATGATCATCGACGCCAGGTTGGCCTTCAGATCCTCGAACGGGCTGACGTAGCCCGATGCCGGCAGCCAGCCCAGCGTGACCGAGAAGAAAAGGATCAGCATGATGCCCAGCCAGAAATTGGGTGTCGACAGCCCCCAGAGTGCGAAGATATTGGCGGCGTAATCCCATACGGTGTCCCGGGCGACGGCGGCGACGATGCCGGCGGTGATCCCGATCGACAGCGCGATGACGATCGCCAGCGCCGCGAGCTCGAGCGTTACCGGGAGCTTTTCGAAGATCAGCTCGCGCACCGGCTTCTGGATGCGCACCGATTCGCCCAGATCGCCTTTGAGCACGCCGCCTGCCCAATAAAGATAGCGGATCGGCAGCGGCTTATCGAGGTGGAGCTTCTCGTGCAGATGCGCGATCACCGTCGGATCCTGGTCCTCGCCGGCGAGGATCAGCGCCGGGTCGCCAGGCAGCAGCTGCTGCAGGCCGAAGATCAGGATCGAAACGAAGAACAGCGTGGGAACCAGCGTCGCCAGGCGCTGGACGAGGTAGTTCAGCATGGGGTCAGGTTACATTTCGATCGAGTTCGTCATCCCGTTCGAAGCAGGTACTTAAAATGTAACCTGACCCCCTTTTAATTCAAGCCGACTGTTAGTTCATCCGCAGTCCCTGAACGCGCACCAGGCCGTCGGGAATCATGCGCAGGCCGGAAAGCTTGACGGTGTGCGCCCACAGCCAATGGCGATGGAACAGGTAGACGACCGGGCGGTCCTTGAGCACGATCGCGGCGATCTGTTCGAACACCTTCTTCCGCTCGGCCGGATCGAGCGTCGTGCGCGAGCGATTCAAAAGCTCGTCGACCTCGGGTGTGCAATAGCCGGCGTAGTTCAGCGGCTGCTTGCATGCGTCGAAGCTGAACAGGTTGCCGTCGGGATCGGCGCGGCCGCTCCACGCCAGCACGTAGGCCTCGAACTGGCCTTTGTCCGCCATGTCGAGCGAGGTCGCGAATTCGACCGCCTGCAACTTGACGTCGAATCCCGCCTCCTTGGCCATTGCCTGCACGACTTGCGCGATCTTCTGCCCATCGGAGGTGGTCGGCGTCACCAGCGTAAAGGTCGGGTTGGTCACCCCAGCCTCGCGCAGCAGCTCCTTGGCGCGCGCGATATCGCGCTTAGGAATCGGCACGTTTTTCGCGTAGTAGGCGTTGCTCGGAGCCACCCACTGATTGCCGATGTCGGCTTCGCCATCCATTCCGACCTGGACGATGCCATCGCGGTCTAGGGAGAGCTCGAAAGCTTCGCGCACCTTCGCATCGCGGCCCAGAGGATTCTTTTGCGACAGATCGCTTTTCCCGACGTTGATCGTAATGCCCTGGTAGCCGATTTCGGTGATCTTGGCGATCTTGAAGCGGCTGTCGGTCTTGAGCTGAGGCACGTCGGAGGCCTGCATGCGCTCGATGAAGTCGAGTTGACCGGAGCGCAGGTTGGCCAGCCGCACCGTTGCGTCCGGGATCGGCGTATAGACGATGCGGTCGAGGTGGATCTCGCCCTTGTTCCAGTAATTCGGATAGCGCTCGACCACGATGCGGTCCTGCGCGACGCGCTCGACGAAGCGGAACGGCCCCGAGCAGACCGGCTTGGCGCCGAACTTGTCGCCTTCGGCCTGCGCTGCCTTCGGCGAGACCATCATGCCGGCGCGATCGGCCAGCGCGGCGAGCAGCGGCGCAAAAGGCGCCGACAGGTTCAGTCGCACGGTCGACGGGTCGATGACGTCGACGCTCGCGACCGGTGCGAGCTCGCCGCGCCGATTCGAGCCCGCCATCGTCTTGTGCCGTTCGATGTTGTACTTGACGGCCGCGGCGTCGAATTTCTCGCCGTCGTGGAAAGTCACGCCGCTCCGCAGCTTCAAGGTCAGTGCCTTCCGGTCCGCCGACCATTCGTAGGAGGTCGCGAGTTGCGGCACGATATTGAGTTTTTCGTCGATGTCGAACAGCTTGTCGCACAGCGACGCGAACACGATGCGGCCGACAAAGGTGCGCGCCAGCGTCGGATCGAGCACGTCGGGATCTTCGGCGAGGCCGAAGCGCAGAGTTTGCGCCGCCACTGCGGTCGCTGCGGCGGCCGCCAGCAACGCGAAGCCCAGCCGGGCGGTCCATGATTTCACATTCATCATTTGCTCCTGTCGCCGTTGCTGATTGATATTGCCGATACCCGGCGCCCGATCTTAGCGCTAATACGCTCGTTTCGACCAATGCTTAAGCCGCGCGGAAGGCTTGTTGCAGCCTCGTCAGCCGCACCGCGCCCGCCGGCGGGACGCCGGCGACGGCCGGAGCGGGGGGCGGCGCGATGTCGCGCCAGAAATGGCAGGCGACCGCATGTCCGCCTTCCGCGGCG
The DNA here is from genome assembly GCA_035996965.1 of Casimicrobiaceae bacterium. Classification (GTDB taxonomy): domain Bacteria; phylum Pseudomonadota; class Gammaproteobacteria; order Burkholderiales; family Casimicrobiaceae; genus PALSA-1003. The sequence goes on from DASYJB010000164.1 coordinate 6,407, forward strand.
AGCGGCGGCGTTTCGGCCGCGCAGAGCGCTTGCGCATACGGACAACGGGTGCGAAAGCGGCAGCCCGACGGGGGGTCGATCGGGCTCGGCACGTCGCCTTGCAATATCATCCGCTGCGCCCGTGCGCCGGGCGCGGGCACCGGAATCGCCGAAAGCAGCGCCTGCGTGTACGGATGGCGCGGTCGCGCGAACAGCTCGCGCGCGGACGCGTACTCGACGATGCGTCCGAGGTACATGACGGCCACGCGCGCGGCGATGTGCTTGACCACCGCGAGATCGTGCGCGATGAACACATAGGCGAGCCCGAGGCGATGCTGGAGGTCCATCAGCAGGTTGATCACCTGGGCCTGTATCGATACGTCGAGCGCCGATACCGGTTCGTCGCAGACGATCAGCCGCGGCTCGACGGCCAGCGCGCGTGCGATGCCGATCCGCTGCCGCTGTCCGCCGGAGAATTCGTGCGGATAGCGTTCGGCGTGCTGCGGCGCCAGGCCGACCAGGGCGAGCAGTTCGGCGACTCGATCGCGGCGCCGGCCGGAGGCGAGACCGTACAGCGCCAGCGGCTCGCCGACGGTCTGGGCGACGGTCATGCGCGGATTCAACGACGCGTACGGGTCCTGGAAGATGATCTGCAGCGCGCGCCGTCGTGCGCGCATTGCCTCGGCGTCGAGAGCGAAGAGCTCTTGACCGTCGAAGCGCACGCTGCCGGCCGTCGGCTCGATAAGGCGCAGCAAAAGCCGTCCGGTCGTCGACTTGCCGCAGCCGGATTCGCCGACCAGCGCCAGCGTTTCGCCGGCCGCGAGATCGAAATCGATGTCATCGACGGCACGCACGACCCGCGCATCGCGCCGGAAAAAACCTTTGCGCAGCGGGAAATGCTTGACCAGCCCGGCGACCTGCAGCAGCGGCGCGTCCCGGGCCGCGACCTGGGTCATGCCGGCGGCACCAGAGCATCGGCGTCGAGCGGTGCGCGCCAGCACGCCGACCGGTGGCCACCGCCCATGTCGAGCAGCGGCGGGTCCTCGCGACGGCACTGCTCGAACGCGAACGGGCAGCGCGGATGGAAGCGGCAGCCCTCGACCGGCGCCATCGGATTCGGCACCTGTCCCTCGATCGCCGCCAGCCGCGTCTGCTGGAGGTCCAGCCGCGGGATCGAGCCCAGCAGTCCGACCGTATACGGATGCTGCGGCTCGGCGAACAAGGCTGCGACGCTCGCGCTTTCGACGATGCGCCCGGCGTACATCACGACGACGTCGTCGGCGAGCTCGGCGACCACGCCCAGATCGTGCGTGATCAGGATGATCGCGGTGCCGGTTTCGTGCCGGAGCTGGCGCATCAGGTCGAGGATCTGCGCCTGGACGGTCACGTCGAGCGCGGTCGTCGGTTCGTCCGCGATCAGAAGCGCCGGCTTGCAGGCGAGCGCCATCGCGATCATCACGCGCTGGCGCATGCCGCCGGACAGCCGGTGCGGGTAGTCATCGAAGCGCTGGTCGGGCGACGGGATATGCACCCGGCGCAGCATCTCCAGCGCCAGCGCCTTCGCGGATCGCGAGCTGGCCGGTCGATGGCGGACGATGCCCTCGACGATCTGATCGCCGATGGTGAACGCCGGGTTGAGCGAGGTCATCGGTTCCTGGAAGATCATCGAGATCCGGTCGCCTCGCAGTTCGCGCATCGCGGAGGGCGACAGCCGGAGGAGGTCGACGCCGTCGAACAGGATGCTGCCGCCGCCGATCCGTCCGGGCGGCTGCGCTACCAGGCCCATGATCGACAGCGCGGTGACGCTTTTGCCGCAGCCCGATTCGCCGACGATGCCCAGCGTCCGCCCGGCGCCCAGCGTAAAGCCGATGCCGTCGACCGCCGCGAATTCGCCGCCGGCTTCGACGGCGAACAGCGTGCGCAAATCGCGCACTTCGAGCAGCGCCGTCATCGCTGCCGGCGCGCTTCCTGGAAACGCTCGACTTCGGCTTCGATCGCCGCGCGATCGGTGATGCCGGCGGGGCGTGCCGCGCTCGGCAGGCAGGCGAGGAACGGCTGGTAGCGCTCGAGGCTCACCTGGTACAGCCGTTTCAATTCGGCGATCGGGTCCGGGTGATCGTCGACGCGGAGGTCGAGAAACGGGTAGATCTCGGTCGTGTGGATCAACAGCGCTGCCGCCTGCTTGCCGCGCTTGTCGCCGCCTGCCGCCTCGCCCGCCGCCATCGCGGCCAGCAATCGCGCGGCGAACGGCGCGGCCGCATGCGCCTGGTAGGCGCGCGCGGTGTCCTCGAGCACGCGCGGCCCCGAGAGCATATTGCCGGCGACCGAGAATCCGTCGTGCGCGCGATCGCCGCACCAGTCGATACACAGCGCGCCGGTGTGGGCGGCGCAGCGCCCGCGTTGATCGATCAGGTGGACCTGGCGATGCTCGCGGCCTTGGTCGCCGGCGACCAGCCGTGCGACGGCATCGGCCGCGGCAACGCCCCCCTCGAGCAGGTCGAGTCCGGACGGACCGTAGCCGGGATTGACCAGCGCCTGCGTCGACAGCGCACCGATGCCGCTGCGCGCGTTCGGACACAGCGCGCCGACGGCGAAAAAGCGGCTGGCCACGGCAACGCCGAACGCCCCATCCGCATCGCGCGCGACGATCGACCAGGTCACGGCAGCCTACGCTTTGCGCGCTGCGGCGATGCCAAGCAGGTCAATCGAGACAGGAGAAACCGAGAAACTCAGCAGGGTCGTCGGCGTGGGCATGGCCGAAGCTGATGCGTCCGCGGCCGCGAAGCATCAGCTCCTCGCGGCGGATCATGATCTCGGGTTCGCCGTCGATGCTTATCCAGCTGCCGTTCGAGCTGTGGTCGATGAATACGAATTTATCGCGGCGGCGTTCGATGCGCGCGTGCATGCGCGATGCCTTGCGGTCGGCGATGACGACGTCGCTCTGCAGGTCGCGACCCAGCGTCAGCACCGAATGCGCCTCGCCCAGCTCGATCTTGCGCAGACCGTGCACCAGCTTGACCATCGCCGGCGCCAGCGCGAGGCGCGGCGACATCGCGGTGAGCTCGTCTTCGGAGTCCTGCCACAGGAGCTCGAACAGGCCGACGTCGCGCTCCTTGCCTTTCACCGTCTGCGCGGCGTGATCGCGCGTGCGGCCGCGCAGCACCGGCGAGAGCTCGGCGACGGTTTGCGCGGTCGTGAAGATCTGGCCGCCGGCGGCGAACGATGTCATGCGCGCGGCGACGTTGACCGCGTCGCCGAAGACGTCGCCGGCGTCCTCGATCGTCGGACCGGCGTGGAAGCCGATATGCATCGACAGCCCGGTGCCGCGGCTGGTTCGCTGCGAGGACACGCGCATCTGGATCTCGATCGCGGCCTGCGCTGCCGCGTCGGACGTCGGGAACGTGGCGAGGACTTCGTCGCCTATGGTCTTGACGACATTGCCTCCGGTGTCGCTGCACACGCGCTTGACTATCGCCAGACAGCGGTCGATCGTCTGCTGTGCGTCGGCGTTGCCAAGCATTTCGTACAGCTTGGTGCTGCCGGAAACGTCGGCGAACAGGACGGCGAGGTTGCGCGTGGAGGTCGTCATGCGGCGATTGCCCGTCGGATCGTCGCAAGTATAAGGCATGACATCGGCCGCGACCCCGGCAGCCTTCGCTTGCCGAGTATTCACGTTGACTTGACGGGGGTGCCGGCCTAGTATGCCCCGTACGTCGCCACCGCTTCGCCCATCGGCCTGACGAACCCCGTAATGAAACGATCTTTGACCTGGCTTGCCGGTTTTTTATTCCTGATCGCCGTGCCCTGTTACGGCGCGGAGACCGGCACGGTCACGCTGCTGTTCGGCCAGCCGAAGCTGCTGCGCGGCACGACCTGGTTCAACCTGAAGGAAGGTGTCCGGCTGCGCGACGGTGACGTCATCGACCTGCCGCCGTCGGGGCAGCTGCAACTCGAATTCACCGACAGCGGCGCTGTCAGCGTCATCGGGCCCGGCGCGCTCTACATCGTTGCCGCCTCGGCGGGCGACGCCAAGCAACCCGGATCGGCGGAATTCCAGCTCACCCGCGGGTGGCTCAAATTCGCGACCAAGCCGCCGGGGCCGCGGCTCCGCGTACGCACCGCGTTGGGCACGATCGCGGCCTCGGAGGCCGCGGCGGTGGTTCATGCCGGCGACAGTTTCGAAGCCTTTGTCGAGACCGGGACCGCAAAGCTGTCGGATGTCGGCAAGATCGAGCTTACCGGCGGCGAAATCAAGGCCGGAGGGTTCGCGAACCGGTCGGTAGGCAAGCCGTTGACCACCGAGCGGCGCCCGCCGGCGGCATTCGTCGGCGCGCTGCCGCGCGATTTCATGGATCCGTTGCCGGTGCGCGCCGCGCGGTTCGCCGCGGCAAAGGTCGATCCGGTTGCGGATCACGAATCGACTTTCACCGAGGCGCAGCCGTGGCTGACCGGCCCGTACCGCGCCAGCTTCCTCAAGCGCTTCCAGGCGAGGCTCGACGACCCAACTTTCCGCGACGCGATGGCGACCAGCGGCAAGGCCCCGCCGGAATGGAGCGCCGCGGCGCCGCCGCCGAAGGTGGAAACGCCGCCGCCTGCGCCAGCCGCCAAGGCGGAGCCCGAGCGGAAATTCCGCTGGCCGTGGGAAAAATCGACCAATTAGGCGGACACACTTGAAGCTGATCTGGAAATTCAATCTCGCCATACTGGCCGTCGCGGCCGTCGCCTTCATCCTGGCGGCGGTCGTCTCGTACACCGTGCTGCACGCCAACGCCCGCGACGAAGTGTTGCAGAACGCCCGCGTGATGATGGAGTCGGCCAATGCGTCCGGCGACTACACCAACGCGCAGGTCAGGCCCCTGCTCGAAACGCAGCTCAAGTACAAGTTCATCCCGCAATCGGTGCCGGCGTTCGCCGCGACCGAGCAGTTCAACGAGCTGCGCAAGAATTATCCGGACTACACGTTCAAGGCGGCGACCCTGAACCCGACCAATCCGCGCAATCACGCGACCGACTGGGAAATCGACATCGTCAACCAGTTCCGGCAGTCGGCGGCCAAGACCGAGGTGATCGGCGAGCGAGCCACGCAGACCGGGCGCTCGCTCTACCTCGCGCGGCCGATCCAGATCAAGGATCCCGCGTGCCTGACCTGCCACAGCACCCCCGACGCGGCGCCGCGGACGATGGTCGAGACCTACGGATCGGCCAACGGCTTCGGCTGGAAGGTCAACGAGATCGTCGGCGCGAACATCGTTTCGGTGCCGACGTCGGTGCCGGTGCAGCGTGCGAACTATACATTCAGGATTTTTCTGCTCTCATTGCTCGTCGTATTCGCGTTTACGATAGGCATGCTAAACGTTATGCTTTACTTGTTCGTCATCCGTCGCGTCAAGCGACTGTCCAAGCTCGCGGACGAGGTGAGTCTTGGCAACCTCGACGCGGGTGAGTTCCAGACGAGGAGCAAGGACGAGATCGGCGTGCTGACCGAAGCGCTTGGACGG
>DASYJB010000165.1:0-21686 GCA_035996965.1 Casimicrobiaceae bacterium
CGTGATGGAGCACGGCCGTATTATCGACATGATTGCCAATTCCGAGCTTGATGCCAAAATGCCGAAGTTGCACGAGTACCTCGGTGTCTGAGCCACAAGCCTTTTGTTGTCGCAGTTCTTAGAGAGGAAAGCCTGATGAACGCATTCAAACGCAGCCTGCTCGCCCTGGCGATGGCCGGCGCGTTCGCCGCCGGCGCCGCGCAAGCCCAGATTTCGGACAACATGATCAAGATCGGCGTCCTGACCGACATGTCGAGCCTGTACACCGACCTGGCCGGTGCAGGATCGGTGGCGGCAGCGCGTCTGGCCGTCGAGGATTCGGGCATCGAAAAACGCGGCTACAAGGTCGAGCTTATCTCCGCCGACCATCAGAACAAGCCCGACGTCGGCTCGGCGCTGGCGCGGCAGTGGTACGACGTCGACAAGGTCGACGTCATCGTCGACGTTCCCAATTCGGGCGTCGCGCTGGCGGTCAACCAGATCACCCGCGACAAGGGCAAGGCGTTCCTCGTATCCGGTGCGGCGAGCTCCGACCTGACCGGCAAAGCGTGCTCGCCCAACACCGTGCACTGGACCTACGACACCTGGATGCTCGCCAACGGCACCGGCGGCGCCATCGTCAAGTCGGGCGGCGATACCTGGTTCTTTTTGACCGCAGACTATGCGTTCGGCTTGGCGCTCGAGCGCGACACCGAAGCCGTCGTGCTCAAGAACGGCGGCAAGGTGCTGGGCAAGGTCAGGCACCCGCTGAACACGCAGGACTTCAGCTCGTTCCTGCTGCAGGCCCAGGCGTCCAAGGCGAAGATCATCGGTCTGGCCAATGCCGGCGGCGACACGACCAACTCGATCAAGGGCGCCGCCGAGTTCGGCATCGTCAAGGGTGGTCAGAATCTGGCGGGTCTGCTGGTCTTCCTCACCGACATCCATGGCCTTGGGCTGGCGACGGCGCAAGGCTTGATCGTCACCAACACGTTCTACTGGGACACGAACGACCAGACGCGGGCATTCGCCAAGCGTTTCGCCGCAGCCGACAAGGGCATCCACCCGACGATGGTGCACGCCGGCGTCTATGCGTCGCTGTTGCACTACTTCAAGGCGGTCGAGGCGTTGAAGAGCGACGACGGCACCAAGGTCATCGCCAAGATGAAGGAAATGCCGACCGACGATCCGCTGTTCGGCAAGGGGACGATTCGCGCCGATGGTCGCAAGATCCATCCGGCGTACCTGGTCGAGGTCAAGAAGCCGTCGGAGTCGAAATATCCGTGGGATTACTACAAAGTGCGCGCGACGATCCCCGCCGACCAGGCCTTCCGGCCGCTCGCCGAAGGAGGCTGCTCGCTCGTCAAATAATGGCGCCGCGGCCATCGGATGCGAAGCGTTGAGGGGCGCCGCACGGCGCCCGCTCCAACGCGAGCAGTTATGCGCCGCGCCGCGCCGGTTTCCATGCTATGCGCGGCCACTACCCGGCGCGACGGATAATGATTGCGTCCTGCCGCTTGCTGTAAGCATCTTGGGGATCTAATTGCAGGCACTTTTCGGCCAGCTGCTGATCGGGCTCATCAACGGCGCGTTCTACGCGATGCTGTCGCTGGGTCTCGCGGTGATTTTCGGGCTGCTCAACATCATCAATTTCACGCACGGCGCCCAATATATGATGGGCGCGTTCTGCGCGTGGTTCCTGCTGAACAAGGCCGGGATCGGCTACTGGTGGGCGCTGCTTCTCGCGCCCATCGTCGTCGGCGCAATCGGCGCGTTGATCGAGCGCACGATGCTGGCGCGGCTGTACAAACTCGATCACCTGTACGGATTGCTGCTCACGTTCGGATTGGCGCTGATCATCCAGGGCCTGTTTCGCAACGAGTTCGGCTCGTCGGGGCTGCCGTACCAGATCCCATCGCAGCTTACCGGCGGGATAAACCTCGGTTTCATGTTCCTGCCGATCTACCGCGGCTGGGTCATCGTCGCATCGCTGGTCGTATGTTTCTCGACCTGGTACGTCATCGAGCGCACCAAGCTCGGCAGCTACTTGCGCGCGGCGACCGAGAACCCGGCGCTGGTCCAGGCGTTCGGCGTGAATGTGCCGCGGATGATCACACTGACCTTCGGCTTCGGCGTCGGGCTGGCGGCCCTCGCCGGTGTGATGGCCGCCCCGATCTACCAGGTCAACCCGCTGATGGGCGCCGACATGATCATCGTCGTCTTCGCCGTCGTCGTCATCGGCGGCATGGGGTCGATCATGGGCGCGATCCTTACCGGCTTCGGTCTCGGCGTCGTCGAAGGCCTGACCAAGTACTTCTATCCGGAGGCCTCGAACACCGTCATATTCGTGGTGATGGTGATCGTCCTGCTGTTCCGGCCCGCCGGTCTGTTCGGGCGCGAGCGCTAGATGTCGACCGCGACTCCAGCCGTTTCGCCTTGGCGCGGACCGCACGCGACGATGGTGATCGGCACCACGCTGATGGCTGCGGCGCTCGCGATCGCACCTCTGGTCGGCGTGTATCCGGTGTTCCTGATGAAGGCGCTGTGCTTTGCGCTGGTCGCCTGCGCATTCAATCTGCTGCTGGGTTTCGGCGGTCTGCTTTCGTTCGGTCACGCGATGTTTCTCGGCACGGCCGGCTACGTGTGCGCCCACGCGGCGAAAATATGGGGATTTCCGCCGGAGCTCGCGATCGCGACGGGAACCGCGGCCGCGGCGCTGCTTGGCGTGGTGGTCGGAGCGCTCGCGATCCGGCGCCAGGGCATCTACTTCGCGATGATCACCCTGGCTGTGGCCCAGATGATGTATTTCTTCTATCTGCAGACGCCGTTCACCCATGGTGAAGACGGCATCCAGGCAGTGCCGCGCGGCCACCTGTTCGGCATCATCGATCTGTCGCAGCCGCTGGCGATCTACTACACGGTGCTGACGATATTCATCGCCGCTTTTCTGCTGATCTACCGGATCATCCACTCGCCGTTCGGCCAGGTGCTCAAGGCGATCCGCGAGAACGAGCCGCGCGCGATCTCGCTGGGGTACGACGCCGACCGTTACAAGCTGCTTGCGTTCGTCCTTTCGGCGACGCTGGCGGGCCTGGCGGGAGCGACCAAGGCGATCGTCTTTCAGTTGGCCTCGCTGACGGACGTGCACTGGTCGATGTCGGGCGAAGTGGTGCTGATGACCTTGCTCGGCGGCATGGGCACGATTTTCGGGCCGGTTGTGGGCGCGTTCGTCATCGCCGGGCTGGAAAACTATCTGGCAGGCTTCGGCGAGTGGGTGACGATCATCACCGGCGCCATTTTCGTCATCTGCGTCCTCGCGTTCCGTCGCGGCATCGTCGGCGAGATCGCGGCCTGGTGGGCGCGGCGCGCAGCCTAGCCCGCGGCTTGGGCTTGGCGCTCTCGGCCTTTGCCGCCAGCGCCGGTGCGCAGCAGCTCGAAGCCGTCGGCGCCTGCCGCGACGGTGTTCCGAACGGTGCCTACGAGCTGTATCAAGCCGATGGCCGATTGCGCGCGGTCGGCGCGTTCGCGCAAGGCCGGAGGACCGGCACGTTCATCTTCTGGAGCGGCGACGGGGCGCGGATCGGTGTCATACCCTATAGCGACGACGCGCGCAGCGGCACGATCGCGCTGTGGTATACGACTCGGGGCAGCGGCCGGGAGCTGCGGCCGAAATCGGAGGCGCCCTATGTGGACAGCAAACCACACGGGATCAAGCGAACCTGGTACCGCAGCGGCGGGCCGGAGCTCGAGGCGCGGTACGAGCGGGGCAGCCTGCAAGGGGTCAAGGCCTGGAACGAGACCGGCCTGTCGCTGGGCGAGGCCGAAGCCCGGGCGCTGGCGGCACGCGAGCTTTCCGGCGACGAGGCGCTGTACGCGTCGCTGGACGCGCTGGTGCGGGACCACCGTCCGCGCTGCGAGTAGGCCCTGGCCCCCCCGCCATCCGCGCCGGAGTTGACCTTAAGGCTGCGGCACCGCATTATGACGCCGCCATAAGCATGGCTGCGGCTTTCCGGCCGCCGTCAATCTGGACCGTCGGTGCAGCGCAGGTCAGCGGTCCTAGAGGGAGAACAACATGCGCTCGATCGCCAGAATGGGGCTCATCGCCGCCGTCGCGACGCTGGCCGGTTGCCAAGCTTTTCAATACGGCCCAGACCGCTTCTCGACCACCGTTTACGACGAGGTTCCGGCGCGCCCGGTCCGCTTTCCGGTCAAGCTGACTTATCCGGACAATACGATGTTCGGTTTTGCAATCTATGACGACGACCCGCGATCCGACTTGAGGCTCGACTCGATCAGCTGCCGGCGCGGCGACGATGGCCGGCTGGTCGTGCTGGCCAGCGTGCGCAACATGGGCGCCGACGATATCTACCGCGTCCCGTTCTTTACCGGCGACATGGCAGCGTTTCGCGTCGCCGCGACGGTGACGACCCGAGCCGGCGCACAGGAGCGCTTCGAAGCCGTGCGCTACTACCGGCTCAACGTCGCCAGCAATGCAGTGTTCGCACTCAACTCGACATTGATACCTGCCGCGGATGTGACCCGGATCGACGTCGTCGCCGATCCGGATCGCGTCGTGCCCGATCCGATACGGGACAACAACGTGCTGAGCTGGCGCGGCGCGATCGACGCGGCCAATCCGCAATGCGACGTCAGCCGCTGAGGGCTTAACCGCTCGATTGCCGCGGCGCTGCGCCGACGCGGCTCACGCGAGTCCTTGCGTCGATCCGGCGCCGGCAGCGCGGCGGCGCGCCACGCAATTCACGCTATAATCACGTCACCGCGCGGCACCGTCGCACGCGGCTTCCTCGCGCACTCCGACGCCTTTCGCAAGCAATGAAAATCCTGGTCCCGGTCAAGCGGGTTGTCGATTTCAACGTCAAGGTCCGGGTCAAGCCTGACGGCAGCGGCGTCGACCTCGCCAACGTGAAGATGTCGATGAATCCATTCGACGAAATCGCCATCGAGGAAGCCGTCCGGCTGAAGGAAAAAGGCATCGCCAGCGAAATCGTCGCGGTGTCCTGCGGCATGGCGTCATGCCAGGAGACGCTGCGCACCGCATTGGCGCTGGGTGCCGACCGCGCGATCCTGGTCGAGACCGGCGTCGAGCTGCAGCCGCTGGCGGTCGCCAAGCTGTTGCGCGCGCTGGTCGCGAAGGAAGCGCCGCAGCTGGTGATCCTGGGCAAGCAGGCGATCGACGACGACGCCAACCAGACCGGGCAGATGCTCGCGGCGCTCCTCGGCTGGGCGCAGGCGACATTCGCTTCCAAGGTCGATGTCGCCGGCGACGGCGTCACCGTCAGGCGCGAGATCGACGGTGGCATGGAGACGATCGCGATGAAGCTGCCGGCGGTCATCACGACCGACCTGCGCCTGAACGAGCCGCGCTATGCGACCCTGCCCAACATCATGAAGGCGAAGAAAAAGCCGCTCGAGACGACGACGCCGGATGCGCTGGGCGTCGATGTCGCGCCGCGGCTTACGACACTCAAGGTCGTCGAGCCGGCGAAGCGCAAGGGCGGCGGCAAGGTGGCCGACGTCAAGGAGCTGGTCGCGAAACTCCGCAACGAAGCCAAGGTGATCTAGGCCCTCATGAGCGTCCTCGTCGTCGCCGAGCACGACCATGCAGCGCTGAAGAGCGCGACGCTCAATACGGTCGCCGCTGCGCATAAGATCGGCGGCGACGTGCACCTGCTGGTCGCCGGGCACAACGCTGCGAGCGCGGCAGCGGCCGCGGGAGAGGTTGCCGGGATCGCCAAGGTGCTGCACGCCGATGCAGCGCAGCTCGCCGCGCAGACGGCGGAGAACCTGGCCGCGCTGGTCGTCGGGCTGGCGGGGCCGTACACGCACATCCTGCTGCCGGCGACGGGGTTCGGCAAGAATGCAGCCCCGCGGATCGCCGCACTGCTCGACGTTGCGCAGATCTCCGACATCGTCGCCGTCGAAGGGCCCGACACCTTCGTGCGTCCGATCTACGCCGGCAACGCCTTCGCCACCGTGCAGTCGAAGGACGCGAAAAAAGTCATCACCGTACGGACGACGGGATTCGATCCGGTCGCGGGCAGCGGCGGCACGGCGCCGGTCGAAAGCGTGGCCGCGCCCGCCGACACGGGCCTCACCCAGGTGCTTGGTCAGGAGCTCACCCAATCCAGCCGCCCCGAGCTCACCAGCGCGCGCGTCGTCATTTCCGGCGGGCGAGGGATGCAGAACGGCGAGAACTTCAAGATGCTCGAGGCGCTGGCTGACAAGTTGAACGCCGCGATAGGCGCGTCGCGCGCGGCGGTCGATGCCGGATACGTACCCAACGACTACCAGGTCGGCCAGACGGGCAAGATCGTCGCCCCGGACCTGTATATCGCGATCGGCATCTCCGGCGCGATCCAGCATCTGGCCGGCATGAAGGACAGCAAAGTGATCGTCGCGATCAACAAGGACGCCGAGGCGCCGATATTCCAGATCGCCGACTACGGCCTGGTCGGCGATCTGTTCGAAATCGTTCCGGCGCTGACCGCCGAGCTCTGATGAGCGCCTATCACGCGCCGCTGACCGAGATCCGCTTCGTCCTGCGCGAGCTTGCCGGCCTCGATCAGGTCGGCAAGCTGCCCGGCTTCGAGGATGCGACTCACGACACCGTCGACGCGATCCTCGAGGAAGCCGCCAGGTTCGCGACCGAGGTGCTCGATCCGTTGAACGCCGCCGGCGACCGCGAAGGCGCGCAGTGGCAGGAAGGCGGAATCGTCAGGACGCCGGTGGGTTTCAAGGAGGCCTACCGGCGCTTTGCCGACAACGGCTGGAACGGCCTGACCAAGAACCCCGAGCACGGCGGCCAGGGGCTGCCGCAACTGGTCGCCACGGCGGTGGAGGAAATGTGGCACGGCGCCAATATGGCGTTCGCGTTGTGCCCGCTGCTGACGCAGGGCGCGATCGAGGCGCTGGAGCTCTGCGGCTCGGACGCGCTGAAGGCGATGTTCCTCGACAAGATGGTCGCCGGCGTCTGGACGGGAACGATGAACCTGACCGAGTCGCAGGCAGGCTCCGATCTCGCCGCCGTGCGCACGCGCGCGGTGCCGCAGACCGACGGCAGCTTCCGCGTCTACGGCCAGAAGATCTTCATCACCTACGGCGAGCAGGACTACACCGACAATATCGTGCATCTGGTGCTGGCCCGGACGCCGACGGCGCCCGAGGGCGTCAAGGGCATATCGCTTTTCGTCGTGCCGAAATTCCTGGTCAACGCCGACGGCAGCCTGGGCGAGCGCAACGATGTGCATTGCGTCTCGATCGAGCACAAGCTGGGCATTCACGCGAGCCCGACCGCGGTGCTCGCTTATGGCGACCATGGCGGCGCCGTCGGGTATCTCGTCGGCGAGGAAAATCGCGGCCTCGAATACATGTTCATCATGATGAATCTCGCGCGCTTTTCGGTCGGCATCGAAGGGATCGGCATCGCCGAGCGCGCCTATCAACGGGCGCGTGCCTATGCGCGCGATCGCGTGCAGGGCAGGGCGCCGGGCCTCGACCGGGCGACGCCGACGGCGACGATCCTGCAGCATCCGGATGTTCGCCGCATGCTCTTGACGATGAAGGCGCAAACGGAGGCGATGCGCGCCGTCGCCTACGTCACCGGCGCGGCGATCGACAACGCGCACCAGCATCCGGACGCCGAAGCCCGCAAGCAGCACCAGGCTTTCGTCGATCTGATGATACCGATCGTCAAGGGATGGAGCACCGAGCTTGCGCAGGAAGTCACTTATCTCGGCGTCCAGGTGCACGGCGGCATGGGCTTCATCGAGGAAACCGGCGCCGCGCAGGATTATCGCGACGCGCGAATCACGACCATTTACGAAGGGACGACGGCGATCCAGGCCAACGATCTCGTCGGACGCAAAACGGCGCGCGACGGCGGCGCGGTGGCGCGCGCGGTTTGCGCCGACATCGCCAAGGTCGCGTCCGAGCTCTCCGCGTCGGGCGACGCAGACTTGAAACGCATCGGTGCCGAGCTCACCGCGGCCAACACGGCGCTGCGGCAGGCGGTCGATTGGGTCGTGCCGGCGTTCTCCGGCGCGACGCGCGCCGCGCATGCTGCATCGGTTCCGTATTTGCGCCTCTGGGGCCTGGTCGCCGGCGGATGGCAACTGGCGCGCGGCGCGCGCGCGGCTTCGGCGCAGCTGGCCAAAGGCGGCGGCGATGCCGATTTCTATCGCGGCAAGATCGCTACGGCGCGCTTTTACGCCGATTGCCTGCTGCCGCAGGCCGCTGCATGGTCGCAGGCGATCACGCAGGGCAGTGACGCCGTGCTCGCGCTGGCCGACGCGCAGTTTTGACTGCATTCGCCGGCCGATCCGCCGTCCCGCGGGTCGTCGGTCCGCCGGCGCTGCCCGGCGGGAACCCCGCCAATGGCGTGAGGTCGTACGTCTCGGCCGTTTCGACTGGACGATCCCGATGATTCGAACTGTTGCGCGCTCGCGGGCGCTAGCCTTGCTCGCTGCGCTCTGCTTTCCGCTGTACGCCGCGTCGACGCACGCCGACTCGCTGGCCGTCGTCGATCCGCTGGCCCCGGGGCCCTATGCGGTCGGTTGCAGCAACGTCGCCCAGGACTTCAGCCGCGTGCAGCCGGGCGAGAGCGCGCAGAACTACTGGGAGGGCTATCCCGACGGCGGCCGCGATCGCTACGTGACACAGCTGCTCGCCGATCCGGCGGACGCGCTGGTCGTCAACGTCAGCGTGCCAGACGACCGAGAGCTCTACACCAATCGCGCCGCCCAGCAGGTGCCGTTCGTCTTGCTCGTTTGCTATCCGACGACGCCCGACAATCCGTACCCCGACTATCCGTTGCCCTCGGGACCGGCGGTGCCCCGCATGCAGCAGGGTGGAGAGCCGCCGATCTTCGCCGACGCCAATGCGCGCTGGCCGGTGCTGCTGTTCTCGCACGGGCTCGTCGGCAGCCCGATCTCGAGCGACTACATCGCGGCGCTGACCAGGCTGGCGAGCTACGGCTATGTCATCGTCGCGCCGTTTCACGGCGATCCGCGATTCACCGACGTCAAGATCGAGAATCTCTCCGACTTCCTCTACGCGTTGCTGCACTTCGACACGTTTGTCGAAATGCAGGCGCTGCGGCCGCTGTCGCTGTCGCGCTCGCTCGATTACCTGTTCGCGCATCCTCAATATCGCGATCATCTCGACGTCAACCGCGTCGGTGGATTCGGCGGCAGCCAGGGCGGCGAGTCGCTGCTGCTGATGACCGGAGCCAAGCTGACGATCACTGTGGACCTGTCGTCGAAGCAGGTGCTTGCCGATCCGCGTCTGAAGGCGATCGTCGGCTACGTGCCCTACCTCGGGCAGCCGTTCTTTCCGGCGTTCGGCCGCGATCAAAGCGGACTCGATGGCATCGCGACGCCGTTTCTCGCCATATCCGGAGGCGCCGATCTGACGGCGCCGCTGGAGACGACGCTCGAGGGCGTCGACCGCATGGCCGGATCCCGCGATGTCGTCGTGCTGGCAGGCGTCGACCACGGCTTCGACGTGCCGAGCACCGACGATATCTTCACCTGGTCGATGACCTTCCTGGCCGCCCACGTCAACGACGACCGCGCGGCGCGGGTGCGGATCGCGCGGATGACGACGGTGCGCGGCGGCGGCAACGATTTTCTGGTGCGCGACTACACGGCGCCCGCGTTGCTTCTGCCGGGCGAGCTCGATACGATCGAATACTTCGGCGCGGCGCTCGGCGACTATTTTCTGACAGCAGCGCCGGCTGAGGCCGCGGTGCTCGACGCCGGGTTGCTTCCAGGATGGGTGCGCACCGGATTCGTCTTCAAGTCATGGTCGACCGACGCCGGTCACGGCGTTCCGGCGTGTCGTTTCTTCGGCAAGCCGGGTCCGGGACCCTACGCGCATTTCTACACGATCGACCCGGTCGAATGCGCGTTCATCGCGGCGAGCCCGGCGTGGATATTCGAAGGCACGCCGTTTGCCGAAGATCCACCGGCGGGGGGCGATTGCCCCGCCGATCGCATTCCGGTCATGCGCCTGTACAACAATTTCATGGGCGGGCAGGTCGGGCACCGCTACCTGACGAGCAAGAGCGAGGTCATTTCGATGATCGCCGACGGCTGGCTTTACGAAGGCATCGCGTTCTGTTCGCCGCCTTGATCGCCAGGCACTAGTCGGATTCGATCGCTTCCGCCCACAGGATCTCGCAAGCGCCGCCGCCGGTATCGTCGCGCCGCAACGACGTATTCCAGGCGAAGCCTCCTGGACCGCGCACGTCGACCAGAAATCCGTGCGCGGAAACGACCTGGCCGGGGCGGAGGCTCGACAGTCGCGCCGCAATGTCGGTACTGGCGGGAATGACGTGGATTTGCGCCAGATGTGTGATCGCCATCCGCGGCGACAGCGGAAAATCCGCCCGCTTCGGATTCCAGTAAAAAAAGCGGCCCATCTGGCTGAACTCGAGCTGGTCGAGAATTTCGCTGTCGGACAGTGGACCCCAGCCAACGCCCAGATCGAACGGCGCGAGCCCCGCTTCGGCGTCGATCCGGTAACGCTCCTTGCGCAGCAGTCGCGCGGTGATGTCGAACCGGGCGCGCTTGACCATCGTGTAGCCGTTGGCGACGAATGTCTGCGGCGGATCGAGGTCGACCTGCACCGGCTCGTCGGGTGCGACGATCCCCGGCGGCCGATGCACCTGGCGCTCGCTGGTCCACCAGTGCCAGCCACCCAGCGTTGCAAGCACCAGCAGGACGGCGAGTACGCGCGTCAAGAATTCGCGCCCGCGGGTTTCGTCAGCCGGCCACGCCGGCACGCTGCAGCAGTCGGGCCAGCACGTCGAAAATGCCGGGTGCCGCGGCGAGCACCGGTCCGCCCGACGGCAGTCCGCCCGCGCCCGGATAGGGCAGCGTGCGACCGCCGGCCTCGTCGATCAGCAACAGACCGGCCAGCGCATCCCAGGCATTCATATGCGGCTCGAGGAATGCGTCGTAGCGTCCCGCGGCGACGTGCGCCAGCATCAGCGCCCCTGCGCCCATGTCCTTCACCGCAGCGCCGCCTTCGTGTAGCAGGCGCTTGAGCCTCAAGTGCTCGTCCAGCGAGTGCCGGGGGACATAGCCGACGCACACCAGCGCGTAGTCCAGCCGATCGCGCGGCGCGACGTGGATGCGCGTGGCATCGCTCCAAGCGCCGCCGCCTTTGGCCGCCCAGAAGAGCTCGTCGAGCGAAGGATCATAGACGACGCCGATGCGGCGCTCGCCGGCGACGGCGAAAGCGATCGATACACACCAGTAGCGCACGCCGTGCACGAAATTGAGCGTGCCATCGATCGGGTCGACCAGCCATGCGAGCGTGCCGAGCTCGCCGCCGCCTTCCTCGCCGTAAACGGTGTCTCCGGGGAATGCGTCCGCCAGGCGTCGGCGTATCAGGTCCTCGACGGCGAGATCGGCGGCGCTCACCCAATCCTGCGGCCCCTTGGTCTGGGCTTCGAAGGGGATTTCGCGCAAAAAGTAACGTCTGGCCAGCGCTCCGGCTTCACGCGCGAGACGGCGTGCGAAGTCGACTCGGGCGTCGAGCTGGGCGCCGATCATGCGCCGGCGATCGGCACGACGCCGTGGTTGGCGAGCTTGAGCATCACCTCGGCGCCGGCGGCAAGCGGCCGATCGACCGCCATGTTGACGACGAACAGATCGCCCACCGCGGTGCCTATCGTGTACTCCATCACGCCGCCGATGTAAGCGGCCTTGCGCACCGTGCCGGCAAGACCGTCTTCGCCGGGCGGCGCGAGCTCGATCGCCTCGGGCCGGACCGCAACGTCGACTTCGCCGGAGAGGCCCCTGTGCGGAAGCCTGAGCTTCAGCGGCCCGATCGAGAGCTCGCCCAGCGCGGCATCCAGACGCGCCAGGGTGCCGCGTACGCGATTGGCGTCGCCCATGAAGCCGGCGACGAAGACGTCGCGCGGCTGCTCGTAGAGCTCGCGCGGCGCGCCTTCCTGCGCAATCACCGCGCGGTTCATCACGATGATGCGATCCGATACCGCCATCGCCTCGGACTGGTCGTGGGTAACGTAGACGACGGTGAGCGACAGCCGCTGCTGCAAGTCGCGGATTTCCTCGCGCATCTGCCGCCGCAGCCGGGCGTCGAGATTCGACAGGGGCTCGTCGAACAGCAGCACGGAAGGCTCGAGCACCAGCGCGCGGGCGACGGCGACGCGCTGCTGCTGCCCGCCCGAGAGCTCGGATGGCAGTCGCGCATCGAACCCGGTGAGGCCCACCGTCGCCAGCGCGGCCTTCGCCCGGCTCAGCACTTCGTCCTTCGGCCGTCCGGCCACGGCGACCCCGTAGCCGACGTTCTCGATGACGCTCATGTGCGGAAACAGCGCGTAGCTCTGGAATACCATCGACACGTCGCGCTCGGCCGCGGGAACGCGCGTGACGTCGTCGCCGCCGATCAGGATGCTGCCGGCCGTCGGTAATTCGAGCCCGGCGATCATGCGCAAGGTCGTCGTCTTGCCGCAGCCCGAAGGACCGAGCAGGGTAACCAGCGTGCTGGCCGCGATCGTGAACGAGATGTCCCGCACGGCGGCGACTTCGCCGTAGAACTTGCTGACCTGCCGAAATTCGATCGCCGCTGCTTTCATCGCCGCCGGCATCCTCCTAAACGCTCACATTCGCTCATGCAGCGGTTGCTCCCAATTGTGCCATGCCGGCGTCCGCCCCGGCCGTGCGCCGGCCAAGCGTGCGTTCGCCGACCAGCCGCTGGATGATCCAGATCACCGCGAGCATCAGCATGATCAGCACCGAGCAGTAAGCGATAGCGACGCCGTAATCGCCGTTGGTGACCCGGTTGATGATGTACGTCGTCGCCCATTCGTATTCCGCCGACACCAGGAAGATGATCGCCGACAAGGTCGTCATCGAGCGAACGAAGCTGTACACGAGCGCCGCGATGATCGCCGGCTTGAGCAGCGGCAGCAGCACGCGCTTCAATGTCGTCGCGCCGCGCGCGCCCAGCGTCGTCGACGCCTCGTCGAGGCTTCGGTCGATCTGCGCCATCGAGGCGATGCCGGCGCGCACACCGACCGGCATGTTGCGGAACACGTTGCAGACGATCAGCACCAGCGCGGTGCCGGTGATCTCGATTGGCGGGACATTGAACGCGAGGATGTACGAGACGCCGATCACCGTGCCCGGAATCGCGAACGACAACATCGTACCGAACTCGAAGGCCGCCCGGCCGGCGAAGCGATGTCGGGTCAGTATGTACGCGGTCAGGATGCCGAGGACCGCGGTGATCGGCGCGGCGATCGCCGAGAGCTCGACAGTGGTCCAGAACGAGTTCCAGGCGGTGCCGGACCAGAGGATGCCGTGGTTGACCCACTCGATCGAGAACGCCTTCGCATAGTGCTTCAAAGTCGGCGTGTAATTGCGCCCCCATTGCTCGACAAAGCCGCCCAGCATCGCCATCGCGTAGATCGCCACCGTCAGCGCCGCCCACGGGAGCGCCACCGCATAGCAGGCGCGGCGCACGCCGGTCGGCAGCGGTGTCGGCAGGCCGGAATCGCCTTTGCCGGCCAGCGCGGTATAGACCTTGCGTCCAAGCACGCGACGCTGCGCAAAAAAGGCGGCCAGCGCGAACAGCAGCAGCAATATGCCCAGGGTCGCGGCGCGCCCCTGGTCGAGCTGGGCGCCGACGACCGAAAAGAAGACCTCGGTCGCCAGCACGCCGAAGTTGCCGCCGAGGACGATGGGGTTGCCGAAATCCGCGATCGACTCGATGAAGCTGATCAGGAAGGCGTTCGCCAGTCCCGGCCGCATCAGCGGCAGCGATACGTCGACGAAAGTTCGCCAGCGGTTGGCGCGCAAGGTCTGCGCCGCCTCTTCGATGGTCGGCGATACGCCTTCGACCACGCCGATCAGCACCAGGAAGGCGATAGGCGTGAACGAAAAAATCTGCGCAATCACGAGTCCCGGAAGACCGTAGATCCAGCGCGAGGGCTCGATGCCGAATCCCCACTCGAGCCATTGATTGACGATGCCCGCGCGGCCGAACATGAGAATCAATCCGAGCCCGATCACGAATGGCGGCGTGATGATCGGCAGTACCGACAGCGCGCGCAGCATCCGCTTGTAGCGGAAGCTCGTGCGCGTGACGATCAACGCGAAGGCAAGTCCCAGCGCCGTGCAGCCGACCGCGCACAGCAGCGCGAGCAGCAGCGTGTTCCACGCCACGCCGCAGCGCCCTCCGCCGGACAGGCACGCCAGGTTCCAGATCTTGCCAGTGAACAGGCGGTTGGAGAACGCCGTCGCCGAAAACGCGCCGTTGCCATCCTCGAATGCGCTCGCCAGGATCGTGACGACCGGGAAAAAAGTGAAGATCGCCACCGAAAGCGCGATCGCGACGACGCTGCTGGCGATGAACGCATCGCCGTTGAAGTAGCCGCTTTCGGCCAACCCCAGTGCGAACAGCATCGCGAACGACGTGGCGGCGAGCGTCGCCCCCCAGCCCATGCCGTACTGCCCAGTCGAAAGGGGTCCGAATATCCGGGCAAGCGAATCGAACGCCCAGCCTTGAGGGCCGATGGCGAAGCCCTGGGCGGCGAGAATGACGAACCCGGCGGCGCCGATGAACAGCAAGCCCCGCGCCCGAAATCTGCGCGCGATGCCGGGCGCCACCAGCGGGGCCGCGATCAGCAGCATCGCCCCGATCGCGAGCAGCCAGACCCGCCCGTGGCGCAATCCCTGCAGCAGCGCCGGCGCGTTCTCCCTGGCTGAATAATTGCGCAGCCACGCGCTGGAAAGGATCGAGTCCTGCAGCGCGTACCACGGGATCGCCAGGAAGCCCGCCGCTCCGACGGCGAGCCAGAACGCAATCGCCTTGCGCTGCGGACTCATGCTCCGGAGAGCGGCGTCATTTCGCGGCCGAGTTGATCTCTCGTTCCCAGCGCTCGAGCAGGCGCTTGCGCTCCGCCGCCGAACCGTACTTGGCCGTGTCGTAGTTGATCAGCTTGATGTCGGTAAGACTCGGCACTTGCGGCGGCAGCGGGACTGCGCGGTTGGTGGGTATCGCGTACTCCTTGATGTCGAGCCCGATCTGCTGCCCTTCCTGCGTCAACGCCCAGTCGAAGAATTTTTTGGCGTTTTCCAGGTTGCGGGCACCCCTTATGATCGCCATCGAGCCGACCTCATAGCCGACGCCCTCGCATGGCAGTATCGCCTTGACGGGAAAGCCGCGGACGATTTCATTGATCACTCCGTGCAGCACCGTGCTTCCGATGCCGCTTTCGCCGCGGATCACCGCGGCCATCGGGCCGATGCCCGAACGAGCGTACTGATTGACGTTCGCGTTGAGCGCCTTCATGTAGCGAAACGCTTCGTCTTCGCCGAATGTCTGCACCAGCGTCGCCAGCATCAGGTAGGCGGTGCCGCTGGAGTTGGGATTCGACAGCATGACTTCACCCTTGTAAACGGGGTCGGTCAGCTCCTTCCAGCACTTGGGTACCGGCATTTTTTTCCGCGCGAACACTTCGGTGTTGTAGCCAAGCGCCAGGATGCCGCCGTAAACACCGGCGACGCGGTATTGCGACAACTCGGCTTCGCGGCGCGCCCAGTCGTGCAGTTGTGCGAGGTTCGGCGATCGGTAAGTCTCGAGCAGTCCTTCCTCGGCTGCCTGCAGGAACGCATCACCGGCGCCAGCCCACCAGATGTCGCCTTTCGGATTGGCGGCTTCCGCCTTGATCTGAGCGAACAATTCGCCGGTCGCCTTTTGCGTGACCGCGACTTTGACGCCCGTCAGCCTTTCGAATCCGGTCGCCATGCCCTGGCACCAGGCGGTATTCGGCGAGCTGCAGTACATCGCCAGCGTGCCCTGTGCCGCTGCGGGGGCGGGCAGCATCGCTGCGGCGATGCTGCAAACGGCGAGCGCCAGCGATCGGCGCAGCAGGCGTGTTCCGGAAGCGAGCCTCATTTGGGCGTGCTGCCGACTTCGCTCTCCCATCGCTCGAGCAGGCGCTTGCGCTCGGCGGAGGCCCCGTACTTGGCGAAGTTGTAGTCGATCAGCTTGATCTCGGCCGGCTTGGGCGAAAGCGGCGACACAGGCGAGCTCACGTTCGACGGCAGCTGGTACGACTTCGACTGTGCGGCGAGAGCCTGGGCGGCAGGCGTCAGCGCCCAGTCGTAGAACTTGCGCGCGTTTTCCAGGTTGCGCGCCCCCTTGATGATCGACATCGAGCCGATCTCGTATCCTGTGCCTTCGCAAGGTGCGACGCTTTTCACCGGGAATCCGCCCTGCGCTTCGGTGACGACGTCGTGAATGAATGCCACCGCGACCATGTTTTCGCCGCGCGCCGTCGCCTTGATCGGTCCGACGCCCTGGCGTGAATACGAGCTGATGTTCTTGTGCATGTCCTTCAGCAGCTTGAACGCGTCTTCTTCGCCGAATACCTGCACCAGCGTCGCGATCGCGGTGTACGCGGTGCCCGATGCATTGGGATTGGCCATCTGCACGTCGCCTGCGTAAATCGGCTTGGCGAGGTCCTTCCAGCAGGCCGGCGGCGGCAGCTTCTTTTTCGCCACCAGCTCGGTGTTGTAACCGATGCCGAGGACGCCGAGGTAGAGGCCGACCGCTTTGTACCCCGACTGCTCGGCTTGCTTCCTGGCCCAGGGGTGCAACTGGTCGAGCATCGGCGACTTGTAAGGCATCGTCAGATCCAGCTCGGCAGCCTGCAGATGAGGATCGCCGGTGCCGCCGAACCAAATGTCGAGCTTCGGATTCGCCTTCTCGGCGGCAACCTGGGCGAACGACTCACCGGATCCTTTCAGCGTCATCGCTGGCTTGATGCCGGTCGCCTTTTCGAATTCGGTGGCCGCGAGACTGCACCATTCGGCGGCCATCGGGCACAGGACATTGAGCTGCGCCGCAGCCGGCATTGGCGTGAGCAGCAGCGCGAGCGTGCCGACAAAGTACAATCTCGTCCGGATGTCCATCGTTCCTCCTGTCTGGGCCCACTCGAATATTCCGGTAATCATCAGCGATCCGCCATGGCCGCGTCAATGATACGTCTGGGCATCGACCTGGGCGGCAGCAAGATCGAGATCGTTGCGCTCGCGCCCGATGGGAGCGAGCGCTTTCGTCGCCGCATTCAAACGCCACAGGACGGCTACCTGCCGGTGCTCGACGCGATTGCCGACCTGGTCGCCGCGGCCGATGCGGCGGTCGGAGCGCGAGGCAGCGTCGGCATCGGTACGCCGGGATCAATCTCGCGTGCGACCGGATTGTTGCGCGGCTCGAACTCGATATATCTGAATGCCAAGCCGGTTGGCGTCGATCTCGAGCAGCGTCTGGGCCGCGCGGTCCGCATCACCAACGACGCCAATTGCTTTGCGCTGTCGGAGGCCACCGACGGCGGCGGCGCCGGCGCCGAAACCGTATTTGGCGTCATCCTCGGCACCGGCGTTGGCGCTGGCATCGTCGTTCGCGGCCGCGTGCTGATCGGGGTGAACGCGATCGCCGGCGAATGGGGCCACAACCCGATGCCCTGGCCCGAGGCAGGCGAGCGCCCGGGGCCGCCGTGCTTTTGCGGCCAGTCGGGCTGCATCGAAATGTTCCTGTCCGGCCCCGGCCTCGAGCGCGAGCACAGTCGCAGCACCGGGAAAGCCCTCGGCGCGCGCGAGATCGCTGCCGCCGCGGCCGCGGGCGATGTCGCGTGCGAGGCGAGTCTTGCCCACTACGAGCGCCGGCTTGCACGGGCGCTGGCGCACGTCGTCAACATACTCGATCCGGATATCATTGTGCTCGGCGGCGGCTTGTCCAACATGCCTCGTCTCTACGATAACGTGCCGCGTCTGTGGGGCGAGTGGGTCTTTTCCGACCGCGTCGATACGCGGCTGGTGACGCACAGGCATGGCGATTCCAGCGGCGTTCGGGGCGCGGCATGGTTGTGGCACGAGAGCGGCGGCGAAGGCGGAAGCCGGCACTGACCGGGTTCGACGCGTAACGCGGGCCGCGACGAACGCTCGAGCGAATTGGGCGCCGCGGCGCTGTCGTATAATCGCGCACGATTCATCGCGCGTCGTCAACGCCCCCGCGAGGTCATTGCCTGATGAAAAAAGTCTATTCCGATGCCGCGTCCGCCCTGGCGGGGCTGTTGCACGACAACATGACGATCGCCGCCGGCGGCTTCGGCCTCTCCGGTATTCCGGAGAATCTGATCCAGGCGCTGGTCGCGAGCGGCGCCAAGGGCCTGACGATCGTCGGGAACAACGCCGGCGTCGACGATTTCGGGATGGGACTGTTGCTCAAGTCGCATCAGGTGAAGAAAGTAATCGCCTCCTACGTCGGCGAGAACAAGGAGTTCGAGCGGCAGGTGCTGGCCGGCGAGCTCGAGCTTCAGCTGACGCCGCAGGGGACGCTTGCCGAAAAGTTGCGCGCAGGCGGCGCGGGCATCCCCGGCTTTTATACGCGCACGGCGTTCGGGACCAAGCTTGCCGAAGGCAAGCCGACGATGGCCTTCGATGGCAAGGCGTACGTCCTCGAAGAGGCGATCCATGCCGATCTGTCGATCGTCAAGGCCTGGAAAGGCGACCCGTCGGGCAACCTCGTCTATCGGAAGACTTCGCGCAATTTCAATCCGATGATCGCGACCTGCGGCATGATCACCGTCGCCGAAGTCGAACAGCTGGTTAAAACCGGCGAGCTCGATCCCGATCAGGTTCACACACCGGGGATCTACGTCGATCGCATCATCCAGGGTGACCACTATGAAAAGCGGATCGAATTCCGCACGGTGGCCGGCGGCGCGGGTTCAAAAAGGGATTCGCCGATCCGCGAGCTGATGGCCAGGCGCGCCGCGCGCGAGCTGCGCGACGGCTATTACGTCAATCTCGGCATCGGCATTCCGACGCTGGTAGCGAACTTCATTCCGCAGGACATCAACGTCACGCTGCAATCGGAGAACGGCCTGCTCGGGATCGGACCTTTCCCCGCCGAGAATGAGGTCGACCCCGATCTGATCAACGCGGGCAAGCAGACGATCACCAGTCTGCCCGGATCGAGCTTTTTTTCCAGCGCCGACTCGTTCGCGATGATACGCGGCGGACACATCGATCTGTCGATTCTGGGCGCGCTGGAGGTTGCCGGCAACGGCGATCTCGCCAACTGGATGGTTCCGGGCAAGATGGTCAAGGGTCCGGGCGGGGCGATGGACCTGGTGTCAGGCGTGAAGCGAGTGATCGTGCTGATGGAGCACACGGCCAGGGACGGCTCGCCGAAGATACTCAAAGCCTGCACGCTGCCGGTTACCGGCAAGGGCGTGGTCAACATGATCATCACCGACTTGTGCGTGTTCGATGTCGTCGCCGGCAAAGGCCTGGTGCTGACCGAGTTGCACCCGGGGGTTACCGTCGATGAAGTCCGCGCCAAGACAGGCGCCGATTTCAGCGTCGCGCTGCGCTGACGCGCCCCACGCTGCCTCCTTGACGATCACGCGCGTTTAAGCACCAAAAGTCGGCAGCCTGCCTGTCTTCACGGTCGCATCCCCGCTGCGCGGAGCCGCTGCTCCGCGCTACGCCGTGCTACATGCCGGAGTAGTTCGGCCCGCCGCCGCCTTCGGGTGTCACCCAGTGGATGTTCTGCAGCGGATCCTTGATGTCGCAAGTCTTGCAGTGCACGCAATTCGGCGCATTGATCTGCAGGCGCATGCCGGGCTCCCCGGCAACAGCGACGAACTCGTAGACACCGGCCGGACAATAGCGCTGCTCGGGGCCATCGTAGCGCGCGAGGTTCACCGCGACCGGAATCGAAGGGTCGCGCAGCCGAAGATGCGACGGTTGATCCTCGTCGTGATTCGTGTTCGAGATGAACACTGACGAAAGCTTGTCGAACGTCAGCACGCCGTCGTATTTCGGATAGTCGATCCTAGGCATTTCCGCTGCCGGCGCAAGTGTCTCGTGGTCGGGCCTGTCATGGCGCAACGTCCACGGCACGGCCGCGCCGAGACCCAGATCGTTGAGCCACATATGCATCCCACCGTGCGCGGTGCCCAGCCACATTCCCCATTTGAGGCCCGGCTTGACGTTGCGCACCTTGTACAAATCGTCGTAGACCCACGATCGCCGCACTGCCGCCGGATACGCCGCGAGCTCGTCGTGCGAGCGGTTCTCGGCAAGCGCCGAGAAGGCCGCTTCTGCGCCGAGCATCCCGGTCTTCATCGCGTTGTGCGAGCCCTTGATCCGCGGCAGGTTGACGAAGCCCGCGGCACAGCCGATCAGCGCGCCGCCGGGGAATGCCAGCTTCGGGATCGATTGCAGGCCGCCCTCGTTGATTGCACGCGCGCCGTACGACAGGCGCTTGCCGCCCTCGAACGTGCTTCGGATCGACGGATGCGTCTTGAAGCGCTGAAATTCGTCGTAGGGTGACAGGTGAGGATTGCGGTAATTCAGATGCACGACGAATCCAACCGCCACTTGGCGGTTCTCCAAGTGATAGACAAACGAGCCACCACCGGTCTCGGTGTCGAGCGGCCAGCCTTGCGTATGCACGACCAGTCCGGGCCGATGGCGTTCGGCAGCGACCTGCCACAGCTCCTTGACGCCGATGCCATACTTCTGCGGATCGATGCCGTCGCGCAGGTTGAACCGCGCCATCAATTCCTGCGACAGCGAGCCGCGGCATCCTTCCGCGAACAGCGTGTAGCGGGCATGAAGCTCCATCCCCGGCTGGTAGCTCGCTTTGTGCGTCCCGTCCTTCGCGACGCCCATATCGCCGGTCGCCACGCCGCGCACAGCACCGGTATCGGCGTACAGCACCTCGGCGGCGGCGAATCCGGGATAGATCTCGACGCCCAGTGCCTCGGCCTGCTGCGCAAGCCACTGGCAGACGTTGCCAAGGCTCACGATGTAATTGCCGTGATTGCGCATCAATGGAGGCAGCAGCCAGCCGGGAATCGGATATGCCTGCGAGGCGGTCAGGACTTCGAAGCGATCCTCGCTGACCGCCGTGTTCAGCGGCGCGCCGAGCGATTTCCAGTCGGGCAAGAGCTCGTTCAGCGCAATCGGGTCGATGACCGCGCCGGAAAGGATGTGCGCGCCGACCGCCGAGCCTTTTTCCAGCACGCAGACGCCGACCTCGCGGCCATGCTCACGCGCGAGCTGCTTCAGGCGGATCGCCGCCGACAGGCCCGCGGGGCCGGCCCCGACGATCACCACATCGAATTCCATCGCTTCGCGCTGCATGCGGTCCCCGGACGACGTTTCGCCGACGGTTGGCGACGGTTGGCGCCGGTTGGCGCCGGTTGGCGCCGGTGGCTTGTGCCAGCCATTATAATTGCCATTTCGCCGACGACGCTCCAATGTCCGCAGAACGAAAGCTCGTTCACACCACGTGGGTGCCAATACGCTGGGGCGACATGGATGCGCAGGGCCATGTGAACAACACCCTGTATTTCCGCTACATGGAGCAGGCACGCATCGAGTGGCTGGCGTGGCTCGATCAGCGATGCGGTGGATTCCCGGGGCAGGGCTCGGTGATCGTCAACGCGAGCTGCACGTTCATCGCGCCGCTCACGTACCCGGGGACGGTCGAGGTGCGCATGTATCTCGACCCGCCGGGCCGGTCGAGCATCGGAACGCACTATGAACTCTCGATCGGCGAGATCCGATACGCCCAAGGCAGCGCCAAGCTCGTATGGATCGACCAGCGCTCGCAGCGCTCGGCGCCGTTGC
>DASYJB010000166.1:0-16860 GCA_035996965.1 Casimicrobiaceae bacterium
TGCCATTCGCGGACCCAACCGGCCTCGCGACGCGCCAGGTCGCCGCGCATCGGAAATACCGTGTCGGGAAGATTGAGCGTCGACTTGTAGTCGGTCTTGGGCTTGTCGGACATCATCACTTTCTAGCGAGCCGTGCTCGAGCCGGTCGCGAAATACTCGCGCGCCTGCGCGACGTCGGCACGAATCTGCCGGGTCAGCGTGTCGAGGTCGGCGTACCGCTCCTCGTCGCGCAGCTTGCAGAGAAACTCGACGACGACGCGGCGGCCATAGACCGCTTCGTCGAAATCGAACACAAAAACTTCCAGCAGCGGTTTCGCGCCGGCCTTGACCGTCGGCCGCACGCCGAGGCTGGCGGCCCCTGCTCTCGCAGCGCCGCCCAGTCCATGCACGCGCACGGCGAACACCCCCGTCAGCGGCGGCGGATGGCGCAGGACGATGTTGGCCGTCGGAAAGCCGAGGTTGCGTCCCAGCTTGTCGCCATGCACGACCTTGCCTCCGATCGAATACGGTCGTCCGAGCAATCGCGCCGCGTGATCGAGCTCGCCTGCGGCGAGCGCGCCGCGTATGGCGGTGCTCGATGCCCGCTCCCCGTCGACGACGACCGTAGGCATCGCCTCGACGCTGAACGTCGTCGCGGCTCGCCGAAGTAGCGCAAGATCGCCGCTTCTCCCGCGGCCGAAGCGGAAATCGTTACCGACCAGCACCCAGCGCGTGCCAAGACGGCGCACCAGAACATCCTCGATGAAACGCTCCGCCGACAGCGCAGCCAGCGCGGCGTTGAAGCGCGCGACATGGACCTCGGCGATGCCGTGTGCCGCGAATTGCTCGAGCTTGCTGCGCAAGGTGGACAGGCGCGGCGGCGCGGCGCCGGGTGCGAAAAATTCGCGCGGGTGCGGATCGAAGGTCAGGATGGCCGACGGCAGAGCCAGATCTTCCGCGGCCTCCGACAAGCGGGCGAGCATCGCCTGGTGGCCGCGATGGACGCCGTCGAAGTTGCCGATGGTCAGCGCGATGGGGCGGTGGCGTTCGGCGGAATCCGGGAGCCCACGAAATAACTGCACTTCAGTTCCCGTCCAAAGGTCGGAAGACCTTGAAAAACCTTGATTTTAGCCTGTGCAGCCGGTTCCGGTCCAGCGCTCGCAGGTCCGGGCTCGTTGCGTTAGGGCGGTCCTTCCCATTCCCGCCAACCTGCGAGCAGCGGGAAATACAGGCCGAGACGAATCGGGTGCGCGCCCAGGCCGCGCACGACTTCGCCATACGCGTCGAGCTGTGCCCGGTAGCGGGCCTGCTCGCTGTCGAGAAAAAGATCGCGCCCCGCGCCTTGGTGTTGCGACAGCTTGAAATCGACGATCCAGCGCACGCCATCGACGTCGACAAAGCTCCGATCGAGCACGACATGGACTGGGGCGCCGTCGCGAATGCCGGTCAATGCGTATTCGCTGTGCGCATCGGCATGTCGAGGATCGAACAGCCACCGGCCGCGCGCATCGGCGAGCGTCGAAGCGACGGCGCCGAGCACCTGGTCGGCGGCGGATTCGGCTTCGGCGCCGGTAAATCCCAGACCCGCGAGCTCGCGCACCACACGCGTGCGTTGGGCGCCGATGCGCTCGGTCGGCCATCGCTCGAGGCCCTCGTCCGCACATTGGCGCAACAAACGATGGGCGACGATGCCGATCTGGCGCGCTGTTTCGCGGACCCAGTCGAATTCGACCAGCTGCTCGTCGCCGGCTGTCGCGCGCGACGCGACCGGCAGCGCAGGCGGCAGCGGCGGCCGCCGCCAGTCCAGCGGCAGGCGCAGCAGTGGCACACCCGTTATGGCGCGCGACGATGGCGTCTGGATCGTCTCCGATGACGGCGCCTGCAACTCGCTTTCGAGCGCCGGCCACATCGCGGCCAGCGACGTTCCGCGCGCCGGACGCTTCCACCGCAGACCACCGGTTGCGTCCGGCTCGGTGCCGAGTGCGGCGGTCAGATGCAGCCGCTTCCTGGCGCGCGTGCATCCGACGTACAGCAGTCGCTTGAGCTCGGCCGCTTCGGCGGTCGCGGCCAGACCTTGCAAATAGGCGTACACGGGGTCCGTGCCGGCGCGTCCGACCCGTCTTGCCCCGATCGGTGCCAGCAACAGTCCGGCCGGCCGGCGGCGCCAGCGCAGCAACTGCGGGCTGCTGCTGCGCGGCGATCGAGCCAGTCCCGGCATGATCACGACGTCGAATTCGAGGCCCTTGGCGCGATGCAAGGTCATCACCCGAACCTTCGCCTCTGCGCCGGCGTCGCCCTCCGCGTACGTTGCAGCCAGCGCGTCGAGAAAAGCGTTCCAGTCGGGCAGATCCGCCCCAGGCGCCTGCTCGGCGAGCAGTTCAAGAAAACGATCGGCGGCGTCCAGATCGGTTGGCGCCTCGACACACGCCGGCCCGCCGAGCGTGAGCCAGACGCCGCGCACCATCGCCGCCAGCGGCAGCCGCCCGCGACCGGCGAGCGCCGGCGCGATCACCGCGGACAGGCGTCGCAGTCGGCGGGCACCTTCGGCCGACATGCCGTTAGGCGGCTGAGATCCGGCGCCCTGCGCGAGAATCGCTTCGTGCAATGGGCTCGGCCCTGCCTCGCCGATCAAAGCGAACACGTCGGGCAGGCGGAGCCCGCACCAGGGAGCGCGAAGCACGGCGAGCCAGGCCAGCCGGTCGTCAGGCTGGATCAGCGCATGCGTAAGCGACGTGAGATCGAGGATTGCCTGGCGCTCGGCCATCCGGTCCAGCTCGACCGCGGCATATGCGACGCCTGCAGCTCGCAGCGCCGGCAGAATTTGCGCGAGATCGCCTCGCTTGCGCACCAGCACGGCAACGTCGCGCGCCCCGCCGGCGAGCGCGGCGCGTATGTGCGCGACGACGATCGCGGCTTCGTCGGCGTCGCTGGCGCAGGCGTCGACCGTCGCAGCGGGCGCAGGCTCGACCGGCAACACGGCAGTGGCCGCGTTGAACGCGATCGCATCGGCTCCCCGCTGTTCCTCGGTGTCGAGCACCTGCGCGAATACGCGATCGACCCACGCGACGAGCTCGCATTGCGTGCGGAAATTGCATTGCAGGCTCAGTGGCTCGAGCGCGACGCCACCCAGACGGCGCTGTCGCTGCACGTCGAGATAGAGGCCGACTTCAGCCTCGCGGAAGCCGTAGATCGACTGCATCGGGTCGCCGACGACGAAAAGGCTGCGGCCATCGCCGGGCATCCACCCTGCGATCAGGCGCTCGATCAACTCGTATTGCAGCAGAGAAGTGTCCTGAAATTCGTCGACCAGAAGATGCTCGATGCGCATATCGAGCCGGAGCAGCAGATCCGAAGGCGTATCCGCGTCGCCCAGGGCGCGCAGCGCGATCAGGCTTGCTTCGGTGAAGTCGATCGCGCCGGCCTGCGCGAAGACGAGCTGCAATCTCGCCGCGGCCCGCGGCAGGACCTCGAGCAGGGCTTCGATGAAAAGCCACGCCGAATCGTCATAGCGCGGCGGCGGCAAGCGACGAACGCCGTGCAACGCGGCGGCCAGGCCGGGGACCGTGGCGAGATCGCGCAGTGATTCGGCCATGGACAGTTTGCGCGTGCCGCGTTCGACGGCGTCCGGACCGCGGCCCGGACCCTTGCGCGGAAACCCCTGCGCAATCGTGATGCTTTCGAAGAAGCGCCCGTCCTTGGTCAGCAGCCAATCGGCGATCGCGCGCCAGTGCGGAAGCGCATCGGCGTCGGCGTCGGGCAATCGATCCAGCGCAATCCAGGCGGCAAGCGGGTGCGCAGCGTCGCTGGACGCGAGGTTTTCCACGGCGTAGCGCGCGAGCTCCAATAGCGCGTCCGCCGTAACCGCCGGCATCGCCGCGGCGATGCTCGCCACCGAAGCGAGCTGCTGCGCGATTTCAGCGGCAAGTGCGCGTTCGAGTCCGGCGCGAAGCGCCGTGACGTCGCCGGTGACGACGTGACGCAGCCATTGTTCGCGCCGCGCCAGCATCTGCGCGATCAGGCCGACCAGGCGGTCGCCGTCGTTGTCGAGGTAATCGAGCAGGCGTTGCCAGCCGAGGTTCGCGCCCCCCGCCGCGTCGAGCTCGGCCCGCGCAGCCTGCAGATACAGCGGCATGGCGCCCTCAACCAGCCGCGGCATCGCACCCAGCTTGATCGCCAGCGGCGCCTGCCGCATCAGCGCCGTGCACAGGGCGTCGATTGTCTGGACCTGCAGGCGCGCCGGATGCGCAATCAGGTTCCAGCCCAGCGCGGCGTCCCGATCGAGCGCCGCGCGCGCGAGCCGCCAGGTGACGGCACGGTGCGGCAGATCCGGCATCGCGGCGCTTCCGGCAGAGCGCAGCGCTTCGACGATCCGCTCGCGAATCTCGCCGGCGGCCTTGCGCGTGAACGTCATCGCGACGATCGCTTCGGGCCGCTCGACGCGCGCCAGCAGCGCCAGAAAGCGCTGGATCAGAAGCTCGGTCTTGCCCGACCCGGCCGGTGCCTGGACGATGAACGAGCGCGTGACATCGATCGCGGCACGCCGCGCGTTGCCGTCCGACGGACCGTTCGCTTCAGGCGTCGGCATCGTCCGGTTCTTCGAAGCGCACCGAATCGATGCGGCAGAGGGCCTGGAAGCCGCAGTTGCGGCATGGCGAAGGCGATTCGCGCGGCGTGACACTCGCCACGCCTCCGGCGATTTCCGTTGCCAGCGCACCCAGATGTCGCTGCCACCACTTTTCGATCGCCTGCCAATCGGCGGCGACCCCGGTATCGCCGACCCAAGTCAGCGCCGGCCACGCGTCGACGTCGGACGCGAGCCCGATCGCGCCGATGGCGTCGGTGCGAAGCTGGCCGTAGGCGACGGCTCGCACGCTGACCGAGGGCTGCGCGAAACGCTGGGCCAGCGTATACATGCCCAGCTGTGACGCGCGCGGTCTCGCGTCGAACCATTGCCGCGGTGTCTCGGCGCGGCCCGTCTTGTAATCGAGGATGGCGACACCGCCGCCTGCGAGCGCATCGACGCGGTCCAAGCGCATCCGAAATCCGACACCGTCGAGGTTAAGCATCAGCGATGCTTCGACCGCGGCAACGGTGAATGGCGGCCGCTCGCGCTCGATGTCCAGCCACGCGCGCAGCAGGCGATCGAGGCGCCCTGTCTCCGCCGTTCGCACCGCGTCCGACACATTGCGCCAGCGCGCGGCGGGAAGACAGGCCAGTCCTTGCGCGACTGCCACAGCGACGCGCGCATCGAGCGAGTCGCGATCGAGCGCGGCCAGCGCGGCCTGATCCGGCAGCGTGCCCCAGAAGGCCGCCAGCGTGGCGTGCGCGAGCTGTCCGCGTTCGGCGGGCGCGAGATATTGCCGCCCCGTCGGCCAGCCCTCGATGGCCAGCCGATGCCGCGCCACGGCCTGAAACGGACAATCGCTTTGCGTCTGGATGGCGCGCGCGCCTCCCGGCATGCGCGTATCGGCCGGCAACGGTGGCGCACGGTCGTCATCGACGGTTTCGAGCACCGCGCTGCGCGCTATCGATCGCCGCCAGGTCGCGGCGAGTTCTTGCGCCGGCGCTTCGGGGTAGGCCAGTATCAGTGCCGACGGCGACAGCGCATGATCGTCGACGGCTGCCGGGGCGCTGAACATCACCGCGGCCGCGGCGCGGGCGAATCGGTCGGTCAGCAGGCGCGCATAGTCGAGCTCGCGCTGCGCGCTGGCACGCGGCACGCCGCGCTCGCGCTGCCACGCGATCGGCAGCAAGGGATTGGGACGCGGCGCCGCGGGCCATCGGTCGGCTGACAGGCCCGCCACCCAGAGTGCGTCGAAGTCGAGGCCGGCGCCTTCCAGCACACCCAGAATCTGGACCGGCGCATTGCTGCCCTCCGGCTGGAACAGGGTCTCGTCCGCCATCGCGTGCAGCGCCGCAATCGCCGCCCGGGCGCCAAGACGCGGCGCCACGGCACCGAGCGATGCAAACTGCGCGAGCAGCTTCTCCCACGCTTCGCGCGCCTGGAATTCCGCGCTGTCGAGTGCGCGCGAACCGGGCCAGCCAGCAACGGCGAGCCAGCCGCGCCAAAGGTCGGCCCATTCGCGCGGCGTCGTCGCGCGGGCGCTGCGCAACGCATCGCGGCCGCTGGTCCACCGGGTCGCGAGCTCGGCCGCGTACGGTGCGATGGCCGCGATCGCGTCGGCCAGCGATATCGTGCGCACGCCCTGCTCCAGCCAGTGACGCTCCAGCGCCGCGTGGCGCTGCCACAGCGCATCGGCGTCCGGCAGATAGGGAGAGCGCAGCAGCGTCGCGGCGGCGCCCAGCGTCAATGGCCCATCGCTTAGCGTGATCAGATCGAGCGCCGCACCAACCAGCGGCACTTGCGTCAGGCGGACGCCGAGAGACAACTCGAACGGTGCGCCACTTTGCGAATGACCGGGCAGAATCGACGCCGGGTCGAGGATGTCCTGCGCCAGCGCGAGCACGACCTCGCGGCGTTCGGCGAGACTTTCGACGACGACGCCGACCCGCGCGGCCGGACGCTCGATCGTGATGGCGCGTGCCCAGGAAAGTGCGACGGCGATTTCATCGCGCGGCGTCGGCGCAGTCGCACGCGCGACCTGCCCGACTCGCACCGCCAAGCTGTCGAGCTGCCGCAAGGTCGCGCCGGCGCTTTCGAGTGCGGTGAACAGCCGCGTCTGCTGCGGCGTGAGCTCGATGAATCCTACGATCAGCATCGTCGGAGATTCTGCGCCGATGCCTGCGGCTTGCGCCGCGACGGCATCGGCCGCCTGCGCGATGTCCAGCACGCCGAGCCGGCGCGTTCGTGCCAGATACGTATCGGCCCAGGCGGCAAACAGTGAAGGGTCTTGCTCGTCGCCCTGTTGTCGCCAGCTACGCCAGCTTTCTCCGCCGGCGCCCCAGGCGTGAACATGCGACCACGCGTCGGACGCGAGTGCAGCGGCACCGCGCACGTCGGCGAACGTCGCCCCCGAGTCTTCGACGACGCGCTGCCACAGGGCGATTGCCTGCGCCGCGCTCAATAGCGTCCGCGGTTCGGCGCCGGTGTCTTGCGCGAGAACCGTTTCCCAGAGCGCCGCCAGCCACCCCGCGTACGGCAGGATGGCCGGCGTCGGCCAGGCGCGCTGTCCGCTTGCCGCAAGTGCCGAGTCGAACTCGGCATGCAGCCGTCGGGCGAGACGGCGATTGGGGGTAACGGCGATCGCGCCGTTGGCGAGGGCGGACAGAAGAGCGTTCATTGCCCGCCATGGTATCCGAGCCGACGCGGCTGACTGTCGTGCCGCGCGTCGCGCGCGACGGCGCAACGCAAACGAATTTGTCGAGGTTGCCTAGGGTACCTGGGAAAGACGTGTCCGCGCGCCAGCCGGCGCGCGAAAGGATGAGGCGATTTTCAGTCGTCGCCGGCCACCGCCGCCAAGGGCCGAAATTCCGGCGCGCTGCGCGATCCGTTGTCCGACGCGCTGGCGGCCATCAGTTCCTGTCCGTTGATCATGCCATGCGTCCGCGGCAGAACGCTCGGCGCCGGCGCGAACCATTCACCGCACCAGTCGTCGTCACGCACGACCGGCCAGATGCCTTCGACCACATAGGACTTGGTGCTCTGCGGAGCCTGAGGACTGAGCAGCGGCGAATGGCGCCTGCACTGACCCCACATCGTCGTGCGTCCGTCGGTCGATCGCCCGTCCTTGCGGTCGTAGAATTGGCAATTCTGGCATTTTTTCACGGTGCTGCCTTTCCGCTTGTTGTTGGTCCGTATCTGCTCGCTGCGCCGCGAAGGGCAGCTCGATCACACACCGCGGCGGTCAATACTGTCATTTCCTTGCCGATTCCGGTCGGTCCGATGCATCGTCCGAACGGTCGATGGTGCTAGGCCGCCCAGGCGCGGATCGCGGCCAGCAATGGTGTCGGAACATCCTGCACGCGACGCGAGCGGGGCTTGCTGGCTTGTTCGTCGAGCAGCGCCTTGAGCTCGGCATCGGCCTCGGCTGCGCTGCGCTCGAGCTCCTCGTCGTACACATGCCGCTGGTGGGGGTCCGAAAGCAGCGCGTGCGCTTCATGAATCAGGCGCACCAGCGTTTCGTCGGTGCCCGCGTCCAGCCGCTGCTTGATCGTCTGGTACGCGGCTTCGATGCGTGCTGCCGACGCACCGGGCGGTAAATCGAGGTAATCGTAGTAGGTGTAAAGCACGACTAACTCCTCAAAGAAGTCGGATTCGGCTGGGGCGAGGCCCTGATGGACAGGGCTACGCAACATCCATGCCATTGGCGCCGGCCCGGCAATCATCCGACGCACAAAGGCCTGATTGTTTGAGTGAAGCGACCACCCGGACCGCTGCCCGCGCGTGCTCGCGCCGTGTCATGCGGGTCCTGACGCAACGTCGACCGGCCTGCCGCGCTGCGGCAACGCGAGCGCGCTAAAGCATGCGCAATGAGGTCGCGCGGCGCGGTGGAGGGAACGCGCGATCGAGCTCTTCGCACGCGGCTCGATCAAGGTGCAGCGTCGCGGCCGACAAATTGTCGTGCACATGCGCGACGTCTGCCGCCTTCGGGATCACGGCAACGTCGCGTTGCTGCAGCAGCCACGCGAGCGCGACTTGCGCCGGCGTCGCGCCGATCCTCGCCGCGATCGCCTGCAGCGCGCGCTCCCGCGGCAATCGTCCCTGGTCGAGCGGCGAATACGCCATCAGGGCGATGCCGGCGCCGTGGCACAACGGTACGAGATCCCATTCGACGCCGCGCGCGCCGAGGTTATAGAGGACCTGATTGGCCGCGCAATCGTCACCGCCGCGAAGCGCCAGCAGCTCCTCGATGTCGCTGCTGTCGAAATTCGACACGCCCCAGGCGCGGATGCTGCCGTCGGCCTGCAGCGCATGGAATGCGGCGACGGTCTCGGCGAGAGGCACGTCGCCGCGCCAGTGCAGCAGGTATAGGTCGAGGTGATCGGTGGCCAGACGCTTGAGGCTGCGCTTGCACGCGGCGACCGTGCCGCGCCGGCTGGCGTTGTGGGGATAGACCTTGCTGACCAGAAACATCCGTTCGCGCTGACCCGCGATCGCTTCGCCGACGATTTTTTCAGCTTCCCCTTCACCGTACATCTCGGCCGTATCGATCAGCGTCACGCCGAGCTCGATGCCTGCCCTGAGCGCCGCGATCTCCCGCTCGCGCCGATCGCGGCGCTCACCCATCCGCCAGGTGCCCAGACCGAGCACCGGCATCGCCGCGCCCGAGCGTAAAGTGATCGTCCGTAGGGGTGCTGTCACGGCATGCCTTTTCGCTATTCGCCTGGCCGAGACGATAGCGCAACCCTTCTGCGCGGGCGAGCCCCGTTCCGCCGCGGATTACAATACGAGCATCCAGCGGATCCGCGATGCCACTCGACCGTTCAACTAAACAAGCGCCCGGACAGACGATCGTCCGCGGCGCATGCCCGCACGATTGCCCCGACACCTGCGCGCTGCACGTGACGGTAGCCGACGGGCGAGCGATCAAGGTCGAAGGCGATCCCGATCACCCGACGACGCGCGGCGTGCTCTGCACCAAGGTCGCCCGCTATCTGGAGCGGACCTATTCCGAAAAGCGCCTGCTCCATCCGCTGCGCCGAGTCGGCGCCAAGGGCGAAGGCCGCTTCGAGCGCATCGGCTGGGACGAGGCGCTTGACACGATCGCTTCGCGCTTCAGGAAAATCGCCGACTCGACCGATGGCCCGCAGGCGATTCTCCCGTACAGCTATGCCGGAACGATGGGATTGCTGCAATACGGCTCGATGGACCGTCGCTTTTTTCACAAGCTCGGCGCGTCTCTGCTCGATCGCACGATCTGCGCGACCGCCGGCAAGGCAGGATATGCCGCGACGATCGGCGCATCGATCGGCACCGACCTCGAGCAGTTCGAGAATGCCAGGCTGATCCTGATCTGGGGGTCGAACCCGGTCGTCTCGAACCTGCACCTCTGGAGCCGCGTGCAGGAAGCCAAGCGCCGCGGCGCCAAGCTGATCGCGATCGATCCCTATCGCAGCCAGAGCGCCGAAAAGTGTCACGAGCACCTGGCGTTGATGCCGGGGACCGATGCCGCGCTGGCTCTCGGCGTCATGCACGTCCTGATCGCCAAGGACCTGATCGATCGCGACTACATCGACCGCTACACGCTGGGATTCAAGGCGCTGGAAGAACGCGTCCGCGACTACCCGCCGTCGCGCGTCGCCTTACTCACCGGATTGCGAGAAACGCAGATCATCGCGCTGGCGCGCGACTACGGGACCATCGGGCCCGCGGTCATCCGGCTCAATTACGGCATGCAAAGGCATGCCGGCGGCGGCATGGCGATCCGCACGGTCGCATGTCTGCCCGCGCTGGTTGGCGCATGGCGCCACGCCGCGGGCGGCGCGCTTCTATCGTCGAGCGGCACGTACCCGATCAACACGTCGGCGCTAGAGCGTCCCGAGCTGAGCTGGAATAGCCCGCGAACGATCAACATGTCGACGATCGGCGATGCGCTGCTCGAGGCCGACGATCCGCCGATCCGCGCGCTGTTCGTCTATAACTCGAATCCGGTGGCGGTGGCGCCGGACTCGGGCAAGGTCGTCGCGGGTTTCGCGCGCGAGGATCTGTTCTGCGTCGTCCACGACGTGTTCCTCACCGACACCGCCGACTATGCCGACATCGTTCTGCCCGCGACAACGCAACTCGAGCACCTGGACGTGCACTCGTCGTACGGCCACCTCTATGCGCTGGCGAACAATCCGGCGATCGCGCCGCTGGGCGAAGCCAAGCCGAACACCGAGGTGTTCAGGCTCCTCGCCGCGCGCATGGGGTTCGACGAGCCCTGCTTCGCCGAGAGCGACGAGAGCATGGCGGCGAATGCATTCGTCGCCAGCGACCCGCGCATGGCCGGCATCGACTGGGAGACGCTCAAGACGCAGGGTTGGCAGCGGCTGAACGTGCCGTCCCCGTTCGCTCCGTTTGCGCAGGGCAACTTTCCGACGCCGTCGGGCAAGTGCGAGTTCTATTCGGAATCGTTGCGGCGGCAGGGTCTCGACCCGCTGCCTACCTACACGCCGCCGCGCGAATCCGCTGTCAGCGATCCCGCTCTCGCCCGCCGCTTCCCGCTCGCGATGTTGTCGCCGCCAGCGCGCAATGCGCTCAACTCGAGCTTCGGCGGCCTGCCGGTGTTTCTGGAGACGGAAAAGACGCCCTGGCTCGATATCGATGCCGAGGATGCGGCGGCGCGCGGCATCGGCGGCGGCGACAAGGTGCGCGTCTACAACGATCGCGGCGCATTCGTCGTCACCGCACGCATCACCGATCGCACACGACCCGGTGTCGTCGTCGCGCCATCGATCTGGTGGCGCAAGCTTTCGCCCGACGGAACCAATGCGAACATGGTGACCGGCCAGGCACTGACCGACATGGGACGCGCGGCGACGTTTTACGACGTGCTGGTCGAAGTCGCGCGCGTCGACGTTTGACGAGGCAGAGCACGCCGCATCGCGGCGCTGGTCAGTTGTACTTGCGGACCAGCCCGACCATGACGCCGAAGATCTCCAGCGTTCCTTCCGGACGGATAACCGGGTAGGCCTTGTTTTCGGGGCGCAGGATGAACTGGCCGCGCTCGAGCTCGAGGCGCTTCAGGGTGAACTGGTTGTCGACGATGGCGATGACGATATCGCCGCGGCGCGCGGTGCTGCGCTTTTCGACGACGACCAGATCGCCGTCGAAAATTCCGGCGTCGGTCATCGAGTCTCCCTTGACCCGGACCAGCACCGTCTGCGACGGGCGATCGATCAGATAATCGTCGATCGTCAGCGCGTCGGCCGGCGCATCGTCGATCGGATTCGGCAAGCCGGCGTGCACCGGCGCCTCGGCGAGCGGCCGCTCGAAAAAGCGCCGCGTCGGCGCGATCCTTCGATCCGGCGTCGACTCGATGTAGCCGCCGAGCTTGAGCCTCGCCACCAACGCCGCAACCGAGGACTTCGAGCGCAGCCCGAGCAAGGTCCCGATCGACGAGTACGACGGGAACGCGTGGTGCCGCGTGTAGTAGTCCTGCAGCGATTCCAGGTAGGAACGGTCGTTTGACATCGGAGGTAGCGTACCGAACGATCGTTCGGTAGTCAAGTTCTCCATCTGCTCCTTGGCCAGGCGGTGGCCGTCGCGTGCGCCTGCCCTGAATGGCCCAGGACCGAAGCTTGATCGCTGCCTGAGCTACCGCATCGCCGATGCGAGACATAAATCGTTTTGCATCGGTTGCGCGCTACAACCGGCGAGTTATTTCGACGCGAGTCGTCCGCAGAAACTACTCACTCACCCTGACGCGAGCTTTCTCAAGGCAATCGCAGAAAATGTCATTGGCATCTACAGCGCATGCCGTATTTCAGGAAATGCGGAATAGCCACCTTGACATCAGTGCGAAGCAGAGTACAACTACGCCTCGCCCAGACGGATGGCCTGGGCCGATCGTTAAATTGCTCGACTGCTTTACGTCATTTCGTCTCTAAACGCATCCTGGGAGAGTAAAAAAAATGAATGGCATGCGCAAGCTTGGTTTTTTCTTGCCCGCTATGGTGCTCGCTGCGTTCGCGCTGCGTGCCGCGGCGCAGAAGGTAGCAATGGGAGTAACGATAAATAGCATGCGCAAGATTGCTTCCTTGGTGATCGCGGTGGCAATCGCCGCCTTCGCCTTGCCGAGCTTCGCTGACAACGGCAAGAAGATTTACAACCTGCAGATGCAAATGGTGTCGGTGCCGCCGGCCCAGGCTGCCCCACCGTTTACGTTAAGGGCGGTACTCACGAACGAGCCGAGCGGCAATTCGACGATCAACTCGTTCAGGCTATCGGTCAGCGGCCTGACCATCGTGGGTGTCGACCAGCCGGCAAGCGGCCACGCGACGTTCACCGCATCGTCAGTCACCGTCGTCAATGCGTCTCCGATCAAGCCGGGAAAATCTCTCAGCGTGACGCTGCGGGTCAGCAGTTGCGGCGATGGCGGGTGGAGCTCGAACGCCTGGACGGGTTCGGCCTTGAGCGGACAGAGCTTCGATCTGGTGACGGGGCACTCAACGCTTGCGACAGCCATTCCTTGCGGGGCTCTCGCTCTCGGCGCTGGCTTCACTGTGCCGGACAGTCTCAATCCCGACTGCGTTAGCGGACAGCGGGGCTACTACGACAAGGACGGAAGCATCCCCAGCGGTGTCCTCCCGTATTTCGTGACGAACACCCTTCCGACAAACGCCCAACTGCACTTCCGGTGGCCCACCATCGTCGCGCAAAATGGCGACCCGGCGGCGGCATTCGAGTACAGCGTCTGTGGTCCCGGCGTGCTGCCAGAAGAAGGTCTCGACACGCAGGTCGCGTGGCTCACCGACGTCGCCGGGAATCCGGCCTTCATCGCGGCCCCTGACTGCATCGCGCCCAATCAGCTGCCGGCGCCCTACGGGACTCTCCTGGGTGAGGGAACCATAGGCGCGGCAGACACCACGATAACTGTCAACGCGCTCAGTCCCGTCGGCACTCACGGCGCCATCCAGCACGCCCCCCTTCCACCCTTCGACATCGTGATCGGTACCGAGCGCATGACTGTAACGGACGTTTGGTCCGACGATGGCGAAGGAGGAGACCTGGCCGAGGGCCCGTCCGAGTTTTCCGAGCACGAGACAGAACAAGAAGTCTGGACGGTGACGCGTGGCGTAGGCGGCACCACCGCGGCATCGCACACGCCTGGTGTCCTGGTCATGAGCACGCCGTTGCCGCTTCTGAATGGCCCGCCGCCGCCCTATGGCGACGGAGTCCTTGGGCATTTCGTCCAGGCGCAAATGTGCGTCGCAGACCAGGATAACGATGAAGGCGGCGGGCACTTCACGACGCTGATTGACATCGGCGACGGCTACGTAAGACTGCCGTAGCGACTGCGCGACATGCGGTAAGCGAAGCGGCCCTGCGGGGCCGCTTCGCATTTGGGCCAGTTACTGCTTCGGGGCAGGCACCGGTGGAACCGCACGAACCTTGAGGCTCGCCAGCAGCGAGCGGCTCTCGGCGACCATCTCGTGCGGCGGCTCGACGCCTTCGCGGCGATCGATCTCGATCAGCGAAAGCATCGTCAACGTCGCCTCGAACAGGTCGTTTCTTTCCCTGGCCGCGGTGAGGCTCGCTTCCAGCGAATCGCGCGCACTCCACAAATCGCCTTGCTGGAGCAGTGCGTGCCCTTGCACGCGCTCGAGCAGCGACGCCACCCTCGCCACGCTGTTCGACGCGCTTGCATTGCCGAGGATGCCCGCCACCAGTTCGATTGCAGCGTCCGGATTGCCCATGGCGACGCGGCACTCGGCGATGCGGGCTTCGACCGCCGGCAACTCCTTGTCGGCGCCGACCCTGAGGAAGCTCGCCTTGGCTTCTTCAAGCCGGCTCAACGCTTCGTCAAAGCGGCCGAGGCGCAGCGATACCCGTCCCAGCTGCGTAAAGCACGCGCCGAGGAAGTAGTGATACTGCGCCGCCTTCCATAGCGGCAGCGTCTGCAGCAGCAGCGCCTCGGCCTCGGCCCATTCGCCGCGGTCGGTCAGGATCTCGGCGATGTTGATTCGCGCAACCGCGGCGTCGACGCTGCTACCGATCGTCAACGCGGTATCCCGGCTCCGCTCGTAGTACGACAGCGCCTCGTCCCAACGGCCTTCCCATTGGCAAACGACGCCGAGCGTCGATAGCACGCCGACCTGCCGGGAAAGATTGTCGGCCTGCTGATAAGCCTCGAGCGAGCGCTGCATCAATGCCTGCGCGCCCTCCTTGCCAAGCTCGCCATAGGCCCAGCCCATGACGAAATACGCGTCGCCTAGTGCCTCGGCGTCGGACGCGGCTTCCGCCTCGATACGCGTACGCTCGGCCCAATCGAGCGCGTCGGTCGTGCGCCCTTCGGCTTGCAGCAACATCGCGTACCAGGCGCTCGACCGGGCCATCTCGCGAGCCGCGTCGGTCCCCGCCAATTCATTCAGTATGGTCCGAGCTTGGTCGGTCCAGCGCAGCGCTTCGGTGTAGTTGCCGAGCTTTTCCTCGACATGCGAGAGCTTCAGCAACAAGCCGGCGTCCATCAGCCGGTCGTCGCCGACCTGTTGCCGGGCGGCGACGAAGCCTTCCGAAGCCTTGCGAAATTCGCCGGCGCGATACCAGGAGTCCCCCATCGACTGATCGATCACGGCGAGCTCGTGGGGCGCGACGTCGGTCAGCTGCCGCCCGGCCTGTACCGCGCGCGAATACAGGCCGGCGGCTTCGACATAGGCATATATCCCTTCGGCACGCCGCGCCGCCGCGGTGGCGTAACGCAAAGCCGGCCGATAGTCGCCCGCTTCAAAGTAATGCAACGAGAGGATGCCCGCCATATCCTCCGGATAGTCCAGTTCCTCCTCGAGGTGCGTCGCGATCGCGCCGTGCAGTTTCCGCCGGACCCGGTAAGGCAAGCCCTGGTACGCCGACTCGCGCAACAGTGTTCGACGAAAGCGCAGGTACCCGTCCGGCTCCTGGTCGAACAGATCGGCGAGTCGATCCCACACGGCCGGCGCCGGCGTGGAAAAACCGTTCTCCCCGGCAAACCAGGCGAGCATCCTCGGATGGAAGGTCAATCCGAACACAGCAGCGTGCCGAACCACGGCGCGGTCTTCAGGCGACAGAGAGTCGATGTGCGCCATCGCCGCCGCTTCGGCGGAATCGGGCAGGTCCGCGATGCCGCCTGAGTCGACCACCTTCTGCAACAAGTCGCGCAGGAACTGGGGATTGCCGCCGGAGCGCGTGGCCACGACCTCGAGCACGTGCCCGGCCACCGGAGTTTGCTGGGTCGCGAGTTGCGCGAGCCGCAGCGCATCCTGCGGAGCGAGCGGCTTCAGCTCGACGCGAACCACGGTCTCCGCCTCCGGCGCCACAAACCCGTTCGAGCCCTGGCGCGCCACTGCGAAAAGCCACGGATGCGTACCGATTTCGCCGATCAGGTACGACAGCAGCTCGGCCGATGCCTCATCCATGTGGTGCGCGTTCTCGATCTCGATCAATTGCGGCTTGGGCATCATCACCGCCAGGAAGCGTGCAACCGATTCGTGCACCTTCGCGCGCCGGTTGGCCTGCGCCAGCATTTCGACCTCGGGGGTGGCGGCGACCTCGAGGCCGAAGGCGATGGCAATCAGCGGCCACCATGGCGCCAGATCGGGAGCGCTCTTCGCGACTTCTTCACGAAGACGCTCGGCAATGACCATCTCGGGATCTTCGCGCCCGAATTTCATGTATTCGCGCAGCAGCTCGCTCCACACTGCGTACGGCGCGGAGGCGGTATACGCCTCGCAGGTCGCGTGTTGTTTATTGAGCCCGGCCGCCGCGTCGCGCAGCGCCTCGAGCAAGCGGGTCTTGCCGATTCCGGAATCGCCCACGACTTCGATCAGGCGGCCGGTCCCTGAGCGTGCGCTGGCGAATGCCTTGCGTATGACGCCCAACTCGGCGTTGCGACCCGTGAGCGGCAGGCGCTGCGATGACACCTGGCGCGCCTTCGAGCTTTGCGCGCGCCCCAGCGCCCACGCCTGGACCGGCTCGGCCTTGCCCTTCACCGCGAACGGCTCGAGGCGGGTCGATTCGAACACGGTGTTCGAACGATCGAGCACGTCCGTCGTCGCGTAAATCTGTCCAGGCTCGGCCTTGGCCATCAATCGCGCCGCCAGGTTGACGGCATCGCCCATCACCGTATACGCGCGGCGATAGAACGGGCCGATGTCGCCGGCAAAGACGGCGCCGCGATGAACGCCGATCCGCACCGGGATCGGCAGCTCGTTCGAGACGATCTTGCGCAACGCGAGCAGCATCCGCTCCTCGTCGTTGCCGGTCGCTTTCGGCGCGCCGGCGGTCAGAATCAGCTTGCCCCC